>JAFMJU010000054.1 GCA_017853285.1 Gemmataceae bacterium | reverse complement strand
CAGCTTGGGAGTCGGCGGGGAGAAGGTTGGAAGCGTCAGGGCCGGCTTCTTCTACTACCAGATTCACGCCGGGCGCGGCGGGAGCAGCGCCTTCGGCACCAGCGGCGCCGGGCGCGGCGCCTGCCCCGGCAATGCCACCAGGAACTTCGTTACCAGGACCGCCAGGGGTGCCTGGGGCACCGGGCATCATCCCTCCGGGCGCGCCGGGCATCATCGCGGTTGGATTGCCGGGAGGGCCGCCGGCTCCACCGCCACCTGGGGCAGAGGTTGGGGAGCTTGACCCGCCAGCCGTCTTATTGCCTCCACCAGAGTCACCTGACATCAGGAAATAGATGCCACCGCCAATCAGGGCCAGAAGTGCCACGGCTCCGACGGCGATCCCGGCTATGAGGGGGGTGTTGCCTCCCTGCTTTTTCTTGCGGGGGGCCTCCTCCTCGTCGCCGTCCTCATCGTCGAGATCCTCGTCTTCATCCTGGGCCTTGGGGTCCAGGACGGTGAAACGGAATTTGCATTTGGGGCAATCGGTTTTCTTGCCGGCCAACTTGGAATCAAGGAGGACCAAGTCCCCGCAACTGGGGCATTCCTGACGGAAGCTGGCCATGGCGTGTCTCCGCAAATACGGGCCGCAAAAGGATCCAACCGATCGGCCCAAAGAATGGCGCTAAACCACAAACGCCGGCCGAACAATTGGCGTTGGATACATCCTAAACCAACACGGGCACCGGGCGCAAAGGCAGACCGAGACACGGCTTGGGAAAAGTTTTCCTGTTTCGGGCAACCTGGTGGCCCTGGCGGGATTGCGATGGCCTGCACCCCGCTTCGGCCGGATAATGAGCCAGAAGTGCCTAGCCGTCCCGGGGAACCCATATGCTCCGCAAACAGGGCAGATATCAGAATTTGATGCTTGCGGCAGCCATTGCCATCGGGTTGTCGGCGGTGGGCTTTCTGATCCTAAAAGGTGGCAGGGCCTTGAGTTCAGGCGGATTTGCTCTGGAAATCGCCTTTCCGGCGGTGCGGGGTTTGGAGGTGGGGGCCCGTGTCCGGGTGCTGGGGGTTCAAGCCGGAGAGGTGACCCGGATCGAACTGGAAAAAGGACAGGTTCTGGTGCGCGCACGGCTGGAGGAACGATTCCGGCCCGTGCTGAAAACGGACGCCCGTCCCCGAATCACTTCCGAGGGGTTGGTGGGGGGGCAAACGCTGGAAATCCACCCGGGCATCGGCAGCCAGACCCTGGAGCCGGGTGCCCGATTGCAAGGGGCCGCCCCGCCTGACTGGGAAAAGGGGTTGGAACAGTTGGCGGAATTGGGACCGAAACTGGGCGGACGCCTGGAAGAAACGCTGGAAAGCCTGGACAAGCTGACGCAGTCTGCCCGCAAAACATTGGACGGGGTGAACGCTGGTCAGGGGTCGCTTGGGAAACTGGCCACCGACAACCGCCTCTACGAGCAAATGGTGCGGCTGACCCAGCAGGGACAGGAAGCGCTGCGTGCTGTCACGCGGGACGCGGAGGCCATGCAATCGGTGCCTGGTTTCAGCAGTTTGGTGAGGGATCCAGAGCGGGCACTCATCCGGCCTGATTGCAAGGCGCGTTCGTGGTCTTTCCCGGCGGCGGATCTTTTTGAGCCGGGAACAGCGCTTTTGACAGCCCAGGGAAAACAAAAACTGCAAACCGCTGGCAAGGAATGCGCCAAGGAAACCAAGGCTGGCTCGGAGATCGTGGTTGCCAGTTATGGCCCGCCGGGCGACGGTTCCGGCATTCCAGGCAGGCTATTGACCGAGCGTCAGGCCGAGGCGGTGGCGGAACATTTGAAGGCGGCCTTCACCATTCAAAAGACAGGTTGGCTGAGCTGGCGAAGGGTGACCACCCTGGGGATGGGGGACCAACCGCCGCCCGGTGGTAAACCCCCGCTGGAACCGGCACCCCGGCTGGAAATCTGGCTTTTTGTGCCTGTTTCATGACCATGACACGGGAAGATGACCGGGAAAAACTGGCTATCCTCTACCATCTGGGCCGGATGACCTGGCCGGATTTGCCCCTGTCACACGCCGAGTTTGAGCGGCAGGTCACCCGGTCGCTGGAGGTGGGCGGTGGCCGGGAGGGAAACCCGGTTTCCGCAAGCTCCTGGATGGACCGGCTGAGATTGCGCGATTGGTGGCTTGCGGCCGCCTGCCTGCAACGGGAAGACCCGCCCTGTCGGGAAAAAGCATGGACCCGACTGGTTGCCGGCACAGTGCCGGTCACCGGCCGGCTGTTGACGGACAGCCTGATGGAGAAAGCCAGGCAGATTTACGGGGCAGACGAGGAGGCCCGCGATCGGGCCGTGTCAGGGTTTTGGGGGCTGCTGCTGGCGGGTCAGGCGGAAAAAAGCCGGGGCCCGCTGGAACGGTACGATGGGACCAGCCCGTTGATCCCCTGGATACTGACGGTCTTCCACAACCAATTGGTGGATGGAACCCGCAAACGCCCCAAAGAACATGGGGAAATTCCGCCTGAAACAACCAGGCCGGAGCGGATCGACTTGCCCGAGGCTGTGGTTCGCCGGTTTGTGGACCGGGCGGAGCAATGGCTGGCTTCCCTGAGCGACAGCGAGGTGCTCACACTCGCCTTGGTTTGGTGCCACGGGTTGACCCAGCGGCAAGTGGCCGAGGTATTGGGCAAGCATGAATCAAACACCTCGAGGGATTTGCGACGCATGCGGGATTCCTTCCGGTTGATGACCCGGGAGTTGACGGACGGGGATGAGATTGGTGGCGACCTGGACCAGGACGAAGTCTGGGAGACCTGTCTGATGCGCGAGATGGGGCATGTTCTGGCCGCCAATGAAAGGCTGCGGGCGATTCCACTTCCCGGGGTGGTGGTTGGATCCTGAACCTAAGATTTTGACGCCCCAGGTGGCCGAAAAAAGCCGGTGAACCAGGCAGATTGGAAAGGAGGGGAGGGCGGGCCCTGCCAAAGGTGGTAAAAAAAGGGTGACGGGCCACCCGGGCCAGGTGGAAACACCTGGAGGCCTTTGTCCACACGAAACACATCCTGACCATGGAGACAGGCAGACCATGACCGCCAGCAGGGACGCCGAGGCCTCACTCCCGGGAGTGGTGGGTTCTGGCGCGGCCATGGCCGAGGTGTCGCGTCTGGTCCGCCGGGTGGCCCCCACGCAGGCCACTGTTTTGGTGGTGGGAGAAACCGGCACGGGCAAGGAATTGGTGGCGCGATCGGTCCACCAGCTTTCCCAGCGTTCTGATGGCCCCTATGTGCGGGTGAACTGCGGGGCGCTGAACGAGAGCCTGCTGGAAAGCGAACTCTTCGGCCATGTGAAGGGCGCGTTCACGGGCGCCATCGAGAACAAGACCGGCCGGTTCGAGGCCGCTCACGGCGGAACCATTTTTCTGGATGAGATTTCCAGCATGTCGGCGAAGCTGCAGGTGAAACTGCTGCGGGTCCTGCAGGAAAACGAGTTCGAGCGCGTGGGTGAGAGCCGGACGATCCGGGTGGACGCCCGGGTGGTTGCCGCCTCAAACCAGTTGCTGGAGGACGAGGTGGAGGCGGGCCGGTTCCGCGACGACCTGTATTACCGGCTGAATGTGGTTCCCATCTACCTGCCGCCGCTGCGGGAGCGCCGGGAGGACATCATCACTTTGGCCAAATTCTTCGTGGAGAAGCACGCCCAGGCCAACCGGCTGCCGGCCCCGGCATGGACCCGGGCGATGGAGGAGGCGCTGCTGCGGCACGATTGGCCCGGCAACGTGCGCGAGCTTGAAAATTACATGGCCCGAGTGGTGGTGTTGTGCCACGACGGGGGGGCGGATCCGTCGCAAGTGCCGCCACCCGGTCGGGGCGAGCGGCGTTTCAAGCCGGCCGCGGGAGCCCGGGGGCGCGGAGACATCGCCAGCCTGAGCAGGCAATTGGTGCGACTGGGAATCGAGTCGCTTCCCGAGGGGACGCTCCACGAGCGCCTGGTGGGCGGACTGGAAAGGGAATTGATCGACCAGGTGTTGGCCGATTGCGACCAGGTCCAGACCAAGGCGGCGCAGCGGTTGGGGATCAACCGCAACACGCTGCACAAGAAGGTGAACGAGCCGGGCAGGCCTGAAGATTAAGATTTAATACAGATCTGTAAAAATCTATTTCGTTATCCGGCCTGCCTCTCCTGGTATTTGTTCAGCTTGTTGTACATGGTCTTCACGCTGATATTCAGCTCGTTGGCGGCGGCGGTCTTGCTGCCGTTGTGCCGCTTCAACGCCTCGAGGATGCACTCCATCTCGATCTCCTCAAGCGTTCGGGGGATGGAGGGCAGGGGCTGGGGTGCGGCGCCAAATGGGGCCTGGGGTGCGGGCTGGCCGGGATGCAGGGCAGCTGGCATGGGCTCGGCAAAACCGAAGCCGGCCGGAAATCCGTGCGTTGCGGCCGGGGGAAACGACTGGGTTGCTGGCTGCGGCTGCGGCATGTAGCCGGCCGAGGTGTAGCCAGGGGGTTGCATGCGCCCCTGTGGCGGCGCCGCGGGCACCCGCACGCTGGTCGGGAAGTGCTCGGGTTCGAGCGTGCCGCCCGCCGACAAGATATAGGCGTGCTCCATGGCGTTGGCCATCTCGCGCACATTTCCTGGCCATGCGTGGTTCACCAGCATGTCCATCGCCTGTCGGGAGACACCCTGGCCAAGCGCCTCGAGGGGCCGGCGGGCCGCGCGCGCCAGGAGGTGGCTGGCCAGCAGGGGGATGTCCTCGCGCCGTTCCCGCAGCGGGGGCATGCGGATCTCGAAGGTGTTGACGCGGAAGAAAAGGTCTTCGCGGAAATGCCCCTCGGCGACCATGGCCCGCAGGTCGCGGTTGGTGGCGCAAAGCACCCGCACATCGGTCTCGATGGGACTGGTCTCTCCCAGCCTGCGGATCTCGCCAGATTCGAGGAAACGCAGCAATTTCACCTGGATGTTGCGGTTGAGCTCGCCTAGTTCATCGAGGAACAGCGTGCCGGTGTTGGCCACCTCGAACAGGCCCTTGTGGTCGCGGTCGGCGCCGGTGAAGGCGCCGCGCTTGTGGCCGAACAGCTCGCTTTCCACCAGGTTTTCCGCCAGCGCGCCGCAGTTGACGGGCACGAAGGGGTTCTTGGCGCGCAGGCTCTGCATCCACAGCGTGCGCGCGGCCAGTTCCTTGCCGGTGCCGGTCTCGCCGGTGATGAGCACGGTGGACTCCGTGGGGGCGACGGTGGCGATGAGCCGCTGCACCGAGCGCATCGCCGTGGAGTCTCCCACCAGGATGCTGGGCCCCTCAACGGCCTGGAGGCGGGTCTGCAACGCCAGGTTGGCGTTCTTCAGGTCGCGCTTCTCGGAGATCTTCATCAGGATGGCCTCGATCTCGGCCATCTTCGCGGGCTTGGTGATGTAGTCGAAGGCGCCCAGGCGCACCGCCTCGATGGCGGTCTCCATGCTGGCGTGGCCGGTCATCATGACCGCCTCGGTGTCGGGCGAGAGCCGCTTGAGCTGCTCGAGCACCTCGATGCCGCCGATGGAGGGCATGCGCAGGTCGAGGATCGCCGCGTCGAACCGGTTGGTCTCGAGCGCCTTGAGCGCCAGGCGGCCGTCGGCGAAATCGGTGACCTCGTGGCCCATGCGGGTGAGCTCGGAGCGCATGATCTCGCGCAGGCCCCTCTCATCGTCCACGAACAGAATCCGCAATTTACCCATTGGTCACCTCGGGAATGATCGTTTCAGGCCGCCAGTCGGGGGCCCTTGAAGTTCTGGTTGTCCGCGCCGGCCTGGGCGGGACCGCCTTCCAGGGCCTGGCGGGGCAGGCGCACCACGAAGCGGCTGCCCCTTCCCGGGCCAGCGCTTTCGGCCTCGATCTCGCCGCCATGCTGCTGCACGATGCGGTGTGTGATGGTGAGGCCGAGGCCGGTGCCCGACCCGGTGCGGTTACGCGTGAAGAAGGGCTCGAAGATGTTGTCGAGGGTGGCCTGGTCCATGCCGCAGCCGGTGTCCTCGACCACCAGTCGCGCCATGCCGCGCTCGGAACCCAGGCGGATGGTGAGGACTCCCCCGTCGTCCATGCTTTCGAGACCGTTGACGACGAGGTTGAGGACAACCTGCTTGATCTCCTCGGGGTTGGTCCAGGCGGTGAGGCCGGCGGCGTCCCGGGTGTCGAGCTCCATCCGCTTGCCGCGGCTGACCGGCAGGTGCTGGGCGCTGTCCAGCACCGACTGGATGAGCTTGCCCAGGTCGGTCCTTTCACGGGCCTTCTCCCCGCCGCGGCTGAAGGCGAGCAGCTTCTCGGTGATGTTTTTGCAGCGGAAAGCCTCTTCCTGGATCATGGACAGGTAGCGCTGGAAGATCTCGGCGTCGTCTGCCCCCGGGCCCTTGGACTGCCTTTGCCTGAGGCGCGACTCGAGGGCCTCGGCGCAGAAGGCGATGCTTGCCAGGGGGTTGTTGATCTCGTGGGCCACGCCGGCGGCCAGGAATCCCACGCTGGCCAGGCGCTCGCTGCGCACCAACTGGCGGCTGCGCTCGGCCACCTGGCGCTCCAGCCCGGTCGAGTGCTCCTGCAGGCGGGCCATCATGGCGTTGAAGGCGCTGGCCAGCTCCTCCATCTCGTCGCCGCTTTCCACCTTCACGCGCACATCGAGCGTGCCCTCGCCGATGCGGGAGACGCCCTCGCGCAGGTCGCGGATGGGGTGGAACACCCAGCCGTAGAAGGCGCGCATCAGGCCCGTCATCAGCAGCAGGCCGACGGTGCTTGCGGGCACGATGATCCACAGGCTGACCTGGTAGTTGCGGCGCGAGACATTGATGTGGCGGTCGAGATCCTCGTGGATCTTGTCGCGCAGGTCGCGGCTGTCGCGGTCGAGGCGTTCGCAGATCCCCTGGGCGGCCAGTATGTAGGCGTCGCGGCCGGAGGGTTCGCCCGGGGTCTGCAGGCGCGGGGCCAGCAGGGTACCCAGCGCGTTTTCAAGGTCTTGGAGATCTTTGCCCAATGCCGCGGCGAGCTCGCGTTCCAGCACCAGGTCGCGGGGGTCTGGGCTGGAGTTGGACAATTCGTCCAGTTCGGCGCTGTATTCCCGCAGTCGGGCCCGGGCTTGGCTGAGTGGTTCGAGCAGCCGGTCGGGGGCGTCGGCCAGCCGGGTCATGCTGCCGGGGCTGACCAGCCGGGCCAGGGCCCCGCGCAATTGCTCCGCCGACTTGAGCTCACCCAGCTTGGCCCGGACATCGTTCACGGTCTGGTAGTACGACCACAGGCCGCGGAGCGTTCCAGCCAGCACCAGTCCCAGAACGCAGACCGTCAGGACCACGCCCAGAAGCAACTTGTGCTGGATCCGCCATCCGCGAGCCACGCTGGACCTCCTTGTCCGCAGGCCGTTTTTCCCGGGATTCACAGCGCTTTTCGCATGCCGCAAGAGCCCGGTTTTCATCACCGGGCAAGAGCGTACCAGAGGCCGGATTACCGGGAGGAGGTCAACTTTTTGAAAAAATTACCCGTCTGGGAGGACCTGCACGGCGCAAGGCAAGGCTTGCGCACGGGTTGGGCCGGGAGGTGCGCTTTTTTTTCATTTCCTTCCCCCGATTTTTCAACCTCGCGCGCGCGGCGCCCCCGCCCGGTGCACTGCACGGGTGCAGTGCACCGGGCGGGTGGTGCCATGCCCACCCTGACGGGCATGGCCCCGGCCCCGCCGGGCAGCGCGGTGTGGGCAGTGGCAGTGCGTGGGAAAAAGCGTGGAAAAATGCGCTTTTTTTTCGATCACGGGTTGTTCTAGACTCTCCGCCGTCCGAGGGAATCCGCGACATTTTCACCCGGTGCGTGCGGGTGGTTTCGGTTTCCATCGGTCCCCTTGAACCAGCGGCGCCGGAACCGCCTGCTGGGGGCCAAGGATGGCCTAGTGGAGAGATGACGCATGATGCCCCGCTTGCCGCGGGTATCGGGGATTTTTCGCCCCGATGCCCTGCCTCCGCCCGGAGGTCAAGGCCTTTTTTGCATGCAGTCGAGACGACACCCAGATGCGCTTCCAGATCCAAGGTCCGACCGCCGCGTGAGGAAGGAAACCGGTTTCAGTTGGAGGGGGCCCGAGCCAACCGACTGAACCGCTGAAAAACCAAACCCATTGCGCGACAGCGCCCGACGCAAGGAAGTGTCGGGCGTGGGAAGGGCAGCCGGAAGAAGAGGCCGGCCGCCAATCCCGCAGGACCTCATTCCTCAAGTCAAGGAAGCGATCCAAAAATGAGCCGATCTCCCGTTCTATTCAGAGTCGATGCCGATCCCGAGCAAGGTTACGAGCAAGTTTCGCGGTGCCATGTTTTCGCGGCCGCCCTGCAGCGCCGCCGCCGCACGGCCTACTTCCTTTCCCGGCTGGACCCGGGCTCGATGATCCTGCCGCTGAAGCGCGGTGGCAACGAGTTCATGGAAGCCGAGTCCCCCATCGGTACGAAGGAGGACCTGGAGGAGACGCTTCGGGAAATTCGTCGCCTTTCGCCCGCCGCGGTGGTGGTGGATTCCCCCAACGCCGACGAGGACTACCTGAGCCGTCTGGCCAAGGCGGCCCCGCTGGTGGTGACCCTGGATCACCACGCGGCGCATCATTTTCCCAGTCGGCTGGTGGTCAACCCGCTGCTGGGGCCCTCCCGCGAGGCGTATGACCACGGCGACAGGACGCAACTGCTGCTGGGTGAGCGTTACGCGCTGATCCGCAGCGAGATCCGCCGGCTGCGCCCGCTGCGTTCCCAGGAACCGCAGACCCCCTTCCGTGTCGCGGTCGCCCTTTCGGAGCATGATCCGGACGGTTTCACCGCCGAGGTGGTGAAGCTGCTGCTGGAAACCCCCGGGGTTGAGAAGGTGGATGTGGTGGGCCGCGCCCATCACCGCGGCCTGGACACCCTGCGCGCCATGACCGAGGAAGGCGCGGGTGCCGGCAGGCTGGAAATCGCCACCGAGGCCAACGAAGTGGGACAGAAGCTGGTGCGCTGTCACGCGGCGATCACCAGCGGCACCGCCTGGTCGCTGGAGCTCGCCTGCATCGGCGTGCCCCAGTTGCTGGTGGTGCAGGACGAGGCCTATTGGCCCACGGCCCGCCGTCTGGAGGAGGAAGGCGCGGCCACCTGCGTGGGTTCGATGGAGAACCTGCAGCCGCAGAACTTCAAGCAGGCGGTGGTGGACCTGCTGGCCGATCCGCTGGAGCGGCAGGCGATGGCCCGCTGCGGCCGCCAACTGATCGACGGCCGCGGCCCCGACAGGTTGATCCTGGCCCTGGAAGTGCTGTTGCACCCCTACCGCCAGATCCAGACCTTCGCCGAGGCGGCCTGACCTGCTTCGAGTAGTTTCCAAACAAGCAAAGGCCTGGCCCGCGAGGGCCAGGCCTTTGCTTGTTGGTGTCCATTTCCCAAACTTGGTGGGCCAAGTGCCATGGCCGGGCTACCCCTTGCCCCCGTCGCTTGCATGCCGGATGCTAGGCAATCAGGAAATTCGGGTTCTCTTCACCCCGGGCGATAGCCCCAGGGAGGCGCAACATGTTGAAGGCCATGGTGTTGGGGTTGGCGGTGACCGTTTTGGGTGCCGACCCCTGGGTGGTTTACCAGGGGCAGGGATCTGGCAAGCCGGGCTCGGGCAAGAAGGTGGTTTTGGTGAGCGGGGATGAGGAATACCGCTCGGAGGAGGCGTTGCCGCAGTTGGGGCGGATTCTCGCCAAGCACCACGGCTTCAACTGCGTGGTGCTGTTCGCCATCGACCCGAAGACCGGCGAGATCAACCCGAATGTGAACAACAACATCCCGGGTCTGGAAAACCTGGCGGACGCCGACCTGATGATCATTGCCACGCGGTTCCGCAACCTGCCGCCTGAGCAGATGGCGCATATCGATGGATACCTCAAAAAAGGAAAGCCGGTGATCGGCTTGAGGACCGCCACCCACGCCTTCAACATGGACGGCAAACACCCCTACGCCCGCTACGGCAACGGCTACCCCGGCAACGGGGCTGAAAAGGCTTGGGCCGACGGCGGTTTCGGGCGCATGGTGCTGGGCGAGAAGTGGATCAACCATCATGGCAACCACGGCTCCGAGGCGACCCGGGGCCGCATGGCTCCCGGAGCCGGCGATCATCCGATTTTGACCGGGGTGAAGGACGGCGCGGTGTTCGGGCCCACCGATGTCTACGGCGTGCGTTTGCCGCTGCCGGGCGACTCGCAACCGCTGCTGCTGGGCGAGGTGGTTGCCGGCATGAAGCCGGAGGATCCGGCGGTTGCCGGCAAGAAGAACCAGCCGATGATGCCGGTAGCCTGGACCAAAACCTACACGGCCCCCGGTGGTGACGCCAAGGGACGCGTCTTCACCACCACCATGGGATCATCCACCGACCTGGTCAACGAGCCTTTCCGCCGCCTGCTGGTGAACGCGGCGTATTGGGCGACCGGCAACGAAAGCAAGATCACGCCCGACGCATGTGTGGATATCGTCGGCACCTTCAAGCCCACCAAATTCGCCTTCAACGGATACACCAAAGGCGTGAAGCCAGCCGATCTGGCCGGCTGGGAGTGAGATCACCCTGTTTTGACGGATGACACGGGAGCATGACCATGAAAACCTTGCGTTGGCTGGGCGGCTTGGCCGCAGTGATGGCCCTGGGCGGAGTGGCATCCGCGGCCGAGCATGACCTGTATGTGGGAACCTACACCGGCAAGACCTCCAAGGGCATTTACAAGCTGAGCTTTGACGATGCCACCGGCAAGCTTGGGGAGCCTGAACTGGCGGCGGAGATGGGGAGCCCCTCGTTTCTGGCCATCGATCCGGCCCGCAGGATCCTGGTGGCGGTGGGCGAGATCGATCGCCCGAAGGTGGGCGGCGGGGTGAGATCCTTCAGGATCGGCGACGGAGGCAAGCTGACTCCGGTTTCCGAGCAGCCAACCATCGGAGGCGGGCCCTGCCATGTGAGCATCCATCCATCGGGCCGGGTGGTGCTGGTGGCGAATTACGGGGGCGGGAGTGTGGCTTCCTTCCCGCTGGATGCCGATGGCAAACTGGGACCGTCCGCCAGTTTCATCCAGCACCAGGGCACTGGGCCCAATCAGGGGCGGCAGGAAAAGGCCCACGCCCATTCAATCAATGTGGACCCCAGCGGGAAATACGCCCTGGCAGCCGACCTGGGGACCGACCGCGTGTATGTCTACCGGGTTGACCCAGCCACAGCCAAGCTGACTCCTGCCGGTGAGGCGAAGATCGCGCCGGGCAGCGGGCCGCGGCACCTTTGCTTTGATCCCGACGGGAAAACAGTCCGGGTGATCAACGAGCTGAAGAACACCATCACCAGCCTCAGGTGGGATGCTTCCAGCGGCAAGCTGGAGGAATTCGACACCGCCACCACGCTGCCCGCCGATTTCAAGGGAGAGAGTTACACCGCCGAGGTGGTGCCGCATCCCACCGGCAAGTTCATCTACGGCTCCAACCGCCGGCATGACAGCATCGCCGCCATGGCCGTGGGTGAGGGTGGAAAATTGAAGCTGGCGGGACTTGCCAGGGAAGGTGTGAAGGAGCCGCGCAATTTCATCGTGGATCCGACCGGAAAATGGCTGCTGGTGGGCAGCCAGAACGCGGACAGCATCGTGGTGTTTCCCATCGACCGGGAGACCGGTATCCCGGGTCCCCAGGGGACCATCACCAAGGTGCCCACGCCGGTATGCCTGAGGCTGCTGGCAACAGGGCGCTAGGGCGCGTTGAAAGGTTGTCGAAATGGTGACCGGCTTTGGATTGGTGGTGCTTTTGCTGGCGGGATTGATTTTTGCACCCGTGGTTGTGACCGTGCTCCGCTGGATCTATCTGGGGTTTTGACATGCTGATCCTGGGAATGATGCTGATGGCGCACGGGCAAACAGGCGACGCCGTTTCCTGGCGTTTGCGGAGCCGCTCGGCGGATGGCAAACCGGCTGAAACCGCGGTTGCCTGGGATCCGAAAAAGACCGCCGTCATCGTCTGCGACATGTGGGATCTGCACCATTGCCTGAACGCGGTCCGCCGCGAGAAGGAGATGGCGCCCCGGGCCGATGCTTTCCTGAAGGCGGCCCGCGCCAAGGGCATGTTGATCATCCACGCGCCCAGCGATTGCATGAAACCCTACGAGGGAACTCCCGGGCGCAAGCGGGCGCAGGAGTCGCCCAAGGCTTCGAACCTCCCCAGGGATATCGGCCAATGGTGCTCGAAAATCCCTCCCGAAGAGCAGGGCAAGTACCCCATCGACCAATCGGATGGCGGCGAGGACGATGATCCCGTCGAACACGCCCGGTGGGCTGCCGAGTTGAAGGCCAAGGGGCTGAACCCGCGCGCGCCCTGGACCCGGCAAACGGACATGATCACTATCGACCAGGGGCAGGACGCCATCACCGACTCGGGCGTGGAAGTTTGGAACCTGCTGGAATCACGCGGCATCGAGAATGTGCTGCTGGTCGGCGTGCATGTGAACATGTGCGTGGCCGGCCGGCCGTTCGGCCTGCGTCAAATGGCCAAAAACGGCAAGAAGGTGGCGCTGGTGCGCGACCTCACCGACAGCATGTACAACCCCGGGTGCTGGACGCATGTCCCGCATGACCGGGGCACCGAGTTGTTCATTCAGCATCTGGAAAAGTATGTCCGCCCGACGG
>JAFMJU010000053.1 GCA_017853285.1 Gemmataceae bacterium | reverse complement strand
AGGGAGGTTTTAGGCCAGCGTCTCGCCCTGATCGCCGCTGTCATCGGCGGGGCCCGTACTTTGTACGGGGCCCTGGAATCCCTGCTGGCCGGGAAAATCGGCGCCGATCTGGCGGTCGCCATCGCGGTGCTCGCCTCCATCCTGCTGCGGGAGCCACTGGTCGCCGCCGAGGTGCTGATCATCGGCCTGGTGGGCGAGTTGCTGGAGGATTGGACTTTTCGTCGCACCCAGTCGGCGCTGGAGGGCCTGGTCAAGCTGGCGCCCAAACGCTGCTGGCGACTCAAACCTGACGGGACGGAGGAACGGATCCTGGTCACCGACCTCAAGGTGGGGGACCGGGTCGCCGTGAAGCCCGGGGGAAAAATCCCGGCGGACGGTGTCATCCTCACCGGGCGATCCACGCTCGACACCAGGGTGCTGACAGGAGAAAGCGCTCCACTCGAAGTGGGGCCCGGCAGCCAGGTGCTGGCCGGTTGCGTGAATCATCTGGGTGCCATCACGCTGGAAGCCCGCCGCGTGGCCGAACACACGGTGGCGGGCCAGGTGGGCAAACTCACCGCCAGCGCTTTGGCGGACAAGTCCGCCATTGAGCGCCGGGCCGATGCCTTGGCCCGCTGGTTCCTGCCCATCACGCTGGCCTTGGCCTTGGTCACCTTCCTGGTGGCCTGGTGGCTGGAGGGCCGGGGAGCCGCCAGCCGGGCAGAATTGCCACCTTCCAACTGGCAATTGATGCGCCGCGCCGCGCCTCCGGCTTTGGCTGTCCTGGTTGTTGCCTGTCCCTGCGCGCTGATCCTCGCCACGCCGGCGGCCATCATCGCCGCCTTGGGCCGCCTGGCGGGAACCGGGATCCTGTTGCGCCGGGGAGAGGCGCTGGAGCGACTGGCCGGCGTGCGCGCCTTCTGCCTCGATAAAACCGGCACCCTCACGGAGGGCAAATTCCAACTGGTCCGGGTCGCCACACTTGGGGGAATGGATGAGGGAAGCCTGTTGGCCCTCGCGGCCGGGGTGGAATCCGGAAGTGAGCACCCCTTGGCCCGCGCGGTCACATCGGCGGCTGCCCTGCGGGGAATCCTGCCGGCGGCGGTGGACCAGATCCAGGCCAGCCCCGGTGGCGGGGTCGCCGGTTTGGTGGACAACCGCAAGGTGCTTTTGGGCAGCGCCCGTTTTCTGGAAGAGTCCGGGGTGCTTCTCGATGCCGCGCGGGACCTGGTGCAGACCGCCGACGCGGCCGGCGAGACGCCCGTGTTGGTGGCGGTCGATGGGACCATGGTCGGCCTGTTTGGGTTGCTCGACAAGGCCCGGCCGTCGGCCGCCGCCGCCATTGCCGAATTGCGTTCGCTCGGGATCGAGCGCTTTTTGATGCTCACCGGCGACAGGCCTGAGGTGGCCAGGCGGGTGGCTCTCGAGGTCGGCTTGTCGACCGAGGAGGTGCGTGCCGGGTTATTGCCAGCCGAGAAGGCCAGCCTGGTTGCCGAATTGGAAGGGCCTGCGGGTGGCTGTCCGGTTGCCATGGTGGGCGACGGGATCAACGACGCGCCCGCGTTGGCCCGGGCCAGCGCGGGCCTTGCCGTCAGCCATCGGGGTTCGGGAGTGGACCTCGCGGCCGAGGCCGGGGATGCGGTGTTGCTGGGGGCTCCGCTGGAGCACCTGGGGCTGCTCGTCCGTTTGGCGCGTGAGACGCGCGAGGTGATCGGCCAGAACATCCTGTGGTTTGCCCTGGGCGCCAATCTGGTCGGGATGGCCATCACCGCCTGGCTTTGGCCCTGGATTGCACCGGCCGGCTGGCGCAACCAATCGCCACTCGCCGCGGCCATATATCACCAGCTCGCCTCCGTGCTGGTGCTGGTGAATTCCATGCGCCTGCTGTGGTTCGAGCGTCCTGCTCCGACCCTGCTGACAAGAATGGGGGCTATTTCGGAGCAGGTGGGCCGTTGGGCCGGCCAATTGACTCCCGGCGAGTTGCTGCACCATGCCGGACATCACTGGAAGAAAATCCTGGCCGGTGCCTGTGCCGTGGCCCTTGCCTGTTGGGTTTGGACCGGAATCCATCTGGTTTCCTCCCAGGAACAAGGGCGAGTCCTGCGTTTCGGCAAGTTACTGGAAGGCCCGCTGGAGCCCGGATTCCACTGGCGGCTCCCCTGGCCGGTGGAGAGGGTCGCCAGGGTTATGCCCGGCCGGTCGCGCAGTGTGACCGTGGGCTTCCGTCCCGAACCGAAAGCGGGAGGTGGCCCCGGGGGGAACAAGGTCGCGAGAACCTGGGCCTCGGCCCATGCCAGCGAGGGGATCCTGCGCCAGCAGGAGGAATCGCTTGTCATCACCGGCGACGGCTACCTGGTTGAAATCTTGGCGACCGTCCGGTTCCGCATTCTGGAGAGCAATCCGTTCCAGTCCCTGTTTGAGTTGGGCGAGGCGGACAAGCTGGTCCGTGTGGCGGCGGAAACCGTGCTGCGTGAATTGGCGGCGGAGGGAGCCTTTTCCGACCTGCTGACCAGCCGTCGCGGCGAGCTGGAGGGGCGGGCCCGCCAGGTGTTGGCCGGTCGCCTGGGGAGTGAAGTGGCAGATTTGCCCGGCCTGGAGGTGGAGGGGGTGTCGCTGCATGATCTCCACCCGCCTGCTGAGGTGGTCACCAGCTACCACGAGGTGACCCGGGCCATGGAAACCCGCCAGCAACGGCAGAACCAGGCCCAGGCGGCCACCCTGCGCAAGCGGGGCGAGCAGGTTTCCCGCGATGAGGATCTGCTCGCTCGTTCTTTTGTCGAGTCCTTTATCCGGGTGGAAACCGCCAAGGCTACCGGGGCCGCGTTCATCACGCGCCTTGCGGCCCGTGCCTCGCAGCCGGGCCTGGTTGATTTCAGGCTGTTCTGGGACGCGGTGGGCGCCGCCCTGGCTGGCAGGGAAAAGCTGGTGGTGGATTCCCCGGCGGTGCCGATCAGGTCCGCGCTCTGGCTGATCCCGCCCGAACTGGTGAAACCGATGTTCCAGCCCCAGAGGGGCCGCAACGATCCTGTTGGTCCCCGCGAGGATGTGCCGGGTGGTCGTCAGCCATGACCCATCAACCCGGAATCCTGACAATACAAAGGGAAAAAAGATGAGAAAAATCGCCTGGTTGTTTCTGGCGGCGCTGCCGCTGGGCCTGTGGTTCCTGGTGGCCTGCCTGTTCACGGTGGACCGCTCCGAATTTGTTTACCTGACCACCCTGGGCGCGCATGCCGCCACATATGACGGCGCCGACCCAAAGGAGGCCGGCCTCCACGCCCGCTGGCCCTGGCCCGTGCAGGATGTCCGAAGGGTGGACCGTCGCCTGCAGGTGCTGGAGCTTCCCGGAATCGAGCAACTCACGCGCGACGCCCAGCGGGACGCGATCGACCGTACCCTCACCATCGATGCGTACATGCTGTGGCGTGTCGCCGGGGGGCAGGGGGTGGATCGCCTGCTGCGGGCCGCCGGTGGCCTGGACGAGGCGCGACAGTTGCTCGCCCAGCGCCTGGGCGGGGAATTGGGTGCCGCCTGCGGCAAGTTGCAGATGGACGACCTCATCAACGCCAAGGAGCCTGAGCGCGTCCGGCGCGAAAGGGAAAAGTTGCGGACCACCCTGATGGAGGCGTTGGGCAAGCCTGCCCTCGAGCAGTACGGCGTCGAGGTGGTGGATATTCGCCTCCGCCGGGTGAGCTATCCGGGGCAGGTCCGCCAGGCGATCTTTGACCGCATCATTTCCGAGCGCGAACGCAAGGCCGCCGAATACCAGAGCTTGGGCGAGCAGGAGTCGGCCAAGATCCGCGCCGACGCCGACCGCGAAATCGGCCAGATGCGGGGCAAGGCCGAGGCCGAGGCGATCCGACTCAAGGGGCAATCCGAGGCCGAGGCGGATCGGGTCCGCAACGAGGCCCAACAGAAGGATCCCGCCTTCTACACCTTCCTGCGCAAGTTGGAGGAGTACCAGAAGGTGCTGGGTGACGGAAAAACCACGCTGCTGCTTTCCACCCACCGGGAACTGTTCGATTCGCTCCTCAACCCGCCCGCCCCGGCAGGCAAGCCTGCCACCCAGCCGGTACCCTCGGGGGCTGGAAAATGATTTTAAGGGCATGGTTATGCACGCTTTTTGGCTTGGCTGTTCTGGGCTGGGCCGCGACCGGTATCACCTTGGTCGCTCCTTTTGAGCGGGGTGTTGTGCGGCGGTTCGGCAAAATGTTGGAGCCGTTGCCACCCGGCCCCCATTGGCTCTTGCCGTGGGGGATCGACCGGGTGGACAAGGTGGCGGTGGATCGCGTTCGCACCCTTTCGATCGGAACAGGGAACGAGGAGGACGCCTCCACCCCGCGCGGTCAATTGGTCACTGGTGATCACAATTTGGTCCAGGTGGAGGTGGCCGTCCAATGGCGTGTTGATCCATCCCGTGTCCTCGATTTCGCGCCGGTGGCCGACAGGGCCGAGACCATCCTGGCGCAGGTCATCGAAGGGGCTTTGGGCGAATGGGCCGGGGAAAGATCGATCGATCCGCTGCTGCTGGAAGGAAAAGTGCGTTTGGCCAGCGAGCTGGTTCCCCGGGTGCAGCAAAGGCTGGACATGCTGGGTATGGGGATCCTGATCACCGACGCCCGCGCGGGCGCCTTGGCTCCGCCGGATGAAGTCAAAGGGGCTTTTGACCTGGTGGCCCGCTCGGAAGCGGGCCGCCAGACCTTGGTCACCCGCGCCAGGCAGGAGGCCGAAACCAGAAACCGCGCCGCCCAGGCCGAGGCCTACCGGGTCACGCAGGAGGCCCAGACCCGCGCGGACAATCTGGGGCGCCTGGCCGCTGAAGATGCGGCGCGTTTCCTGTCCAGGTTGGCCAATTACCGGGCCGCCGCCAACCCGCAGGCGTTTCTCCTGCAGGTCTGGGAGGAGGAGCGTGGCAGGGTGTTCTCCAAACTGCGCGAAAACAACGGCCTTGGCTTGCTGGACCACCATCTCAGCGAGAAGGGGCTGGATCTCCAGTTGGCCCCGCTGGGCCCCAAAAGGTAAAACGATCGGGGTTCGGGCCTGTCATGCGCGGGCCCGACCAGCCACGGGCGGGTGATTCCATGTACCAGATCCTGTTCCGCATCCCGTTGCCAGGCTTTGAGAACGGCATGGCGGTCAACGGCTTCGGCCTGATGCTGCTGTGCGCCTTTTTGGCCGGAAACTGGCTGATCGTGCGACTGGCCCGGCGCGAGGGTGTCGATTCCGGCATGTTGCAGGATCTGGCGCTCTGGACTTTCCTCGGCGGCATCGCCGGTGGCCGCGCCCTGTACATGTGGGAAAACACCGCGGAATGGAAGGATTTTTTCGGCAAGTTCCTCCTCCTCAACCAGGGCGGGCTGATCCTGTACGGCGGCTATGCGGGTGGAATTGTGGGCATGCTGCTCGGCTGGTGGGTGCGGCATCGTGACAAGCCCTTCAATCCCCTGCGGGTCCTGGATGTGTACGCCGCCCCGGCCGCGCTGGGTGTGGCTTTTGGCAGGGTCGGGTGCCTGATGAACGGGTGTTGCTACGGGCAGGTGGTGCCGGAGGACGCGCCCACCTTGCCCATGCACTACCCGCTGCCCGCCGCTGCCCGGTTCGACCTCACCGGCAAGGGAATGCAGACGGCCGCCGGCTTCGCGCTGGACCCTTCCCGCTACCCCCAGGCGGTGGTCCTGGCCACCGAACCCGGCGCGGGGGCTGACGCGCTGCGCAAAGGGGATTTGATCGCGAAGGCCCAGGGGCGTGACATCCCCACCGTGGGGGAACTCAGCGGCCTGCTCCTGGGAGATTGGGGCACCGACCCGTTCCGAGGTGTTGCCCGGCTTGACCTGATCGTGATGCGCGACGGCGTGGAGACCCCGGTTTCCATTCGTCCGGTTACGCCCGGCTTACACCCGGCCCAGCTTTATGAGGTGGTCAGCATGGTGCTTTTGTGCCTGGCCATGATCGCCTACCTGCCGGTGCGGTCACGCATGGGCCAGGCTGCGGCGCTTTTCTTCCTGCTCTACGGGTGCCACCGCTTCCTCAATGAGCTTCTGCGCAACGATCCCCGGCCCATCGGCCTGGAGAACAATGTCAGCGTGTTTCTGGTGCTCGGCGGCGCCCTGGTGTGGGGGGCATGCGCCCTGATCGGGCAAAGGGTCCGCGCCCACGGGGATATGCCTGGCACCGACCCGGTTGCCGTTGGCTAGAAATCCTCGCCCGGGTGGACGATGGTCAATTTGGCCTTGGAGGCCAGGAAGACTCGCAGCCCCGCGGTTTGGAATCGGATCCGCACCTTGCGCAGCGCCCCGTTGCCGGACGCCTCCACGATCTGCCCGACACCGTATTCGCCATGGGACACAAACATCCCTTGCCGCAACTCGTCGGGTTCCCCAGCGCGTGGTGTGAACGGGGCAGCCGGGCCCGCGCTTCGGGCCGGGGCGGGCTTGGGCGGGGCCATCACCGGCGGGATGTCGTCATAGTCCATCGGATGGTCGACGGAATAATCCGGGTCGCTGCGCCGCATGCCCCTTTCGATCCGGCGCACATCGTGCGGCAATTCGTCCAGAAACGAGCTGGGAATGGTGTAGGTGGTGCGGCCGCGGAACTCGCGCAGCCGGGCGTGCGAAAGCTGCAGTTCCTGCATCGCTCGGGTCATGCCCACAAAACAGAGCCGCCTTTCCTCTTCCAGTTCCAACTCGTTGTCCAGGCTGCGCTCGTGGGGTAGCAGCCCCTGTTCCATGGCCACCATGAACACCACCGGGAATTCAAGGCCCTTGGCAGCGTGCATCGTCATGATGGTCACGCTCTCCTGGCTGGTGTTGAATCCGTCCAAATCGCTGGCCAGCGAGATGTTCTCCAGGAACGCGGCCACATCGTGCGCCGGATCCAGTTGCGCGAACTGGCGGGCAGCCGTGATCAACTCCTCGATGTTGGCCAGGTGATCCTCGTCGGCGTCATCGGTTTTCTTCAGGGCCGCCTTGTAGCCCGTCTCGTCCAGAACCTTGATCAGGGCCTGGTCGGGCTGGCCCGATGCCAGCGGTGTCAGCTTCTCGATCAGCCGGGCGAACTTCACCACCGCCTGGGCCGCCCGTCCCGTGAGCCCCGGGATGAACTCCGCCTGGCCTGCGGCCTCCAGAAGCGAGAGGTCCCTGGCCCGCGCGTGCGCCTCGATATGCTCGATGCTGGTCTTGCCGATACCCCGCGCGGGTTCGTTCACCACCCGCAGGAAGGACACATCGTCCTTGGGATTGCACAACAGCCGCAGGTAGGCCACCGCGTCCTTGTTTTCCTTGCGCTCGAAGAACGCCAGACCCTTGACGATCTGGAACGGGATGCGGTGCTTGATGAACGCCTGCTCCAGCGCGCGCGTGAGGGCGTTCATCCGCACCAGCACCGCGAAATCGCGCAGCGACCTGCGGCCCGCCTGGATCTCGTCGCGGATCCGCAGCGCCACCCCCTCGGCCTCGCTTTCCTGGTTCTCGAAAGCCACCACCTCAACGGGTCGCCCCTTGGGGTTGTGGGTGGTCTGCACCTTCGGTTTGCGTTGGCGGTTGTTCGCGATCAGGGAGTCGGCGGCCCGCAGGATTGCCTGGGTCGACCGGTGGTTGGCCCCCAGAAGGATGGTGCGGCAGGCCGGGTAATCACGCTCAAAATCAAGTATATTGCGGATATCAGATCCGCGAAACTTGTAGATGCTCTGGTCCGGGTCGCCCACCACGAACAGGTTGGGGTGGTCCTGGCAGAGTTGGCGGGCAAGCGCGTATTGGGCCAGGTTGGTGTCCTGGTACTCGTCCACCAGCAGGTATTTCCACCTGGAATCGCACCGTGCCCGCAGCTCGGCGTTCTGGCGCAGGGCCATCGCCGGCAGGTACAGCAGGTCGTCAAAGTCGAGTGCGTTGGCCTGCCTAAGGCGCTTCTGGTAGGCGGGGTAGACCTGCGCCACCTGCTTGGACCAGTAATCGGCCGCCTGGGCCTCGTACGCGGCCGGGGACAACAGCAGGTTCTTGGCCTTGGAAATGGCCGCGCTCACCCGGTCGGGATTGAAACGGGTGTCGTCCAGACCGGCGTCCTCGATGGCGGTCTTGGTCATCCGAAGCCGGTCGGACTGATCGTAGATCAAAAAGCCCCGGTCTATCCCCGCCTGTTCAGCGTACTGTCGGAGGAATTTCACGCCGAAGCTGTGGAAGGTGCTCACCTGCAGCCGCGTGCCCGGTAGCAGGGTTTCCACCCGCGCCCGCATCTCGCCGGCGGCCTTGTTGGTGAAGGTGATGGCCAGGATCTGGTGTTCCGGGATCCCCTGGGTCAGCAGCCAAACCAAGCGCCGGGTGATGACCCGGGTCTTGCCCGAACCGGGGCCCGCCAGAACCAGCGCGGGGCCATCCTTGTGGGTCACCGCCTCTTTCTGGGAATCGGTCAGGCCTTCCAGCAACGATTCCTCGGTGGGCGGGCTCTGGAAAAGGGTGGCTGTGCCTTCTTCGGGAGGAAACAGTGACATGCAGCGGGGATTCCTGCGCTTCCGATTTGTCCGCGGGGCCCGATCAACAAACGGGGTGCGGGTCATCCTTGTCCAAGCATCGTACGCCCCCCTTGGGAAGGCACCAAGGGGCGGCCCTCGAACCCGGCTTGTCGTTGACGGAGCGGATTGCTTACCTTTGGCCCAAGTGAGTGATTGCCTTCATTTTACGGCGGAAATCAGGGTTACAAGGGGGTTTTGGGATGTCCCAGACTGTTCAATCTTCCCAGTCTAGCAAGCCGGGCATTTCATATGATGATGTCCCGTACATTTCCAGAGCCTTCATTCAGACTCATCCGCAGCGTCTGGCGTTCATCGGTCGCCTGTTCGGCATGAATCCCACTCCCCCGAGTATCGCCCGGGTTCTGGAGTTGGGCTGCGCCTCGGGTGGCAATCTGATCCCGCTTGCGATCCGTTACCCCAGCATGGAAATCCTGGGCCTGGACCTTTCCAAGGTGCAGGTGGAGCAGGGGATGGCCGAGATCAAGGCCCTGGGCCTGAAGAACATCGAACTGCGGCAGGCCGATCTGGGAGCCTACAAGCCCGCGAAGGATGGCAAGTTTGATTATGTGCTGTGCCATGGTGTCTATAGCTGGGTGCCGGAATCCGTCCGGGACGCCATCCTGCGGATCTGCCGCGAGGCGCTGACCGAGAACGGGGTGGCCTACATCAGTTACAACTGCTACCCCGGCTGGAAGATGCGCGAGATCATCCGTGACGCGATGAACTTCCATGCCGGCACCCGTCCCACGCCGGCCGAACGGGTGCAGCAGTCGCGGGCCATCATCAACTTCATCACCGAGATCTCCGAGAAGGACAGCGCCTTCGGCAAGATCCTTCAGGCCGAGGCCGACCTGCTGAAGGTGGTGTCGGATGACTACCTCCTGCACGAGCACCTGGAGGAGCACAACGAGCCCTGCTATTTCAAGGATTTCGTCGCCAAGGCGGGTGAGAACAAGCTGGCCTACCTCGGCGAGGCGCAACTGGAGGAGATGATCCCCCATCACCTGGGCCCCAAGGTGATGGACGCGCTGAACCGGGTCTCCGGCGGCAACATCCTGGCCATCGAGCAGTACCTCGATTTCTTCCGCAACCGCCGCTTCCGCCGAACCCTGCTGGTACGCGAGGAACTGGCGGCCGGCCTGAAGCGCGATATTTCCGCCGAGGGATTGGCCAAGTTCCATGTGGCCGGCGCCTTCAAGATCGAGGGCGACGCGCCCATTCACACCACGGTGGAGCAGAAATTCACCGACAGCGAGGGGCGCAACCTGGCAAGCACCCAGCCGATGGCCAAGGCGATGATGCACACGCTGAACGACGCCTGGCCCGAAACCCTGTCCGTTTCCCAATGGAAGGAACGGGCAAGCGAGCGGCTGAAGGATCACCCCGAGCACCTGCAGGGGGCCGACAAGCTGTTCGAGGAGGTTCTGGTGCGCGGGTTCGCCAACGGCCTGTTCCATGTGGTGGACGAGCCGGTGCAGTGCGGCCAGGCCGACGCGGCAAAGCCGGTGGCCAGTCCGTTCGCCCGGATGCGCGCCGGCAAGAACAACCGCGAGGTCTCCAATTGCTGGCACCAGACCATCAACCTCAACGACCTCCAGTTGGCGCTTGTCCAGTTGCTGGACGGCACCCGTGACCGCGAGGCGATCGACCAGGCGATCATCGAGAAATGCGTCGCCGGTGACCTCAAGCTGGCCAACAACAATGTGCCCATCACCGACAAGGCCACCATCGAGCACCTGGTGCGTCAGTTGCTGCCCCAGGCCATCAAGGACTTGCGCCGGCTTGGTTTGCTTGTTTGACCGTTTCCCGCGCGGTGGCGGGGGGCTGGACCGGATTTTGACATGATCGCCCGTTTGGCCCTGATGTTTTTCCTGCAGAACACGGTCAATGGCGTGCTGGTCCCCATGTTTTCCGTCCGGCTGGAGGACATGGGGTTCACGCCTTGGCAGGTGGCCATGTGCAGCGCGACCAACGGCATGATCGCGATGGCGGCCCCGATGATGGGCCAGGTGGCCGACCGCTGGCTGCCCCCGAATCGGTGCCTCGCCTTCTGCGGCCTGTGGTGCGCGCTCGCCATGGTGGGAATCGCCTTTGCCAAGACCTACGCGACCATGTTCGCGGCCACCCTGATTTTCTGGGTGGGATCCGTGCCCATGTCGTTGATGTGCTCCAGTATCGCCTTCAGCCTGCTGGAAAATCCCGAGCGCGATTTCGGCAAGGTCAGGGTGTGGGGCACCATCGGCTGGATGACTCCGCCCTGGGTTCTCCTGGTGTGGAACAAACTGATGGGTTGGGACACCCATGCGCCCATGACCACCTACCTCTTTTTGGGGGCGGGGTTGGCGCTGGGCCTGGGGGCCTTCGCGCTCACGTTGCCGGCCACAAGGCCCAGGTCTGCCGGCGTGGCGCGGGTTGCCCCGTTGGCCGCTCTTAGGTCGATTCGTGGCACCACCTTCTACTGCTTTGCCCTGGCCATTTTCGGCTGGTGCCTTGTCCATCCCTTCAATGTCCAGGGAACCCCCATCCTGCTGAAGGGGTTGCTGACAGACGCGGGCGGTGAGAATGCCGCAGGATGGCTGCCAGCCATCCTGACCTTGGGTCAAATCAACGAGATTGGCACCATGCTGCTGTTCCCCGTGGTGCTTCGGGCCATCGGCAAACGGGGCAGCATGATCCTCGGCCTTGGGGCCTGGTTGGTCACCCTGCTGATGCTTTCGGCGGGGCAACCTTTGGGGCTGGTGATCGGATCGCTGCTGCTCAACGGGTTGGTCATCACCAATTTCCTGATGGCCGGTCAGGTGTACCTCAACGGCGAGGTGACCGGGGACCTGCGCGCCTCGGTCCAATCGCTGTTCTTCACCGTGCAGGGCTTCGGACTGATGGCGGGCAACCTGGTGTTCGGCGCCCTGCGGGACGCGATTCCCGAGGGTGATTTCGGATCGGATCTTCCGGCCATCTTTTTCATCGGGGCGGGGATCACCGGGGTGATCTACTTGGTCTTTCTGGTTGGATTCAGGCCGGGCGCGGCCGGTCGTCCGTTGGAAGCCTGACTGGTTGGCAGGGGTGGAACGAGAGGGACAAGCCATGGCCAAGGCAGCCAAACCCATTCTTGATTTCACGGTCTATGTGGCCGTCCGCCTGCTGGTCGGTGTGATCCAGGCGATTCCCTATCGCGCTGGCATCACCCTGGCGGATGGCCTGGCGTGGCTGGTTTACCAGGTGGACAGGCGCCATCGACAAGTGGCCCACGAGAACCTGGCATTCGCCTTCCCCGACACGCTGGGAAACCATGTGGCCGGCGGCGTGCGTCGCCGGGACGCGATGGTGCGGGCCACCTTGCGCCATTTTTGCCGGTTGGTCATCGAGATGATCTGGCTGCCAAGGTTGTTCCAGGTTGGAAGCTGGAAGAAACATATCGATCTGGGTGACAATCCCGCCCCACTGGTTCGCCTGCTGCTTTCGGGCAGGCCGATGCTGCTGGCCACCGGGCACTTCGGCAACTGGGAGATGGCGGGCTACATGCTGGGCTTGCTGGGATTCAAAACTTTCGCCATCGCCCGGGTTTTGGACAATCCGCATCTGGAAAAATTTCTCCGCCGCTTCCGCCAGCGGACCGGCCAAACCATCCTCGCCAAAAAGGGTGACTTCGAACTGATCCAGGGGGTGCTTGGCTCGGGTGGGATCCTGGCGACACTGGCCGACCAGGATGCCGGGCCCAAGGGGCAGTTCGTGCCGTTCTTCCACCGGCCAGCCTCCACCCACAAGGCGCTGGCCCTGATGGCGCTGGAATACGACACCCCGGTGGTTGTGGTGGGATTGGCCAAGGTGGGCGAACCCCTGCGGTACCGGCTCGAGGTGGAGGAGATCCTGGAGCCCGCCGACTTCAAGAACGAACCCGCTTCGGTGGCCGCGCTGACCACCCGCTACACCGCGGCCCTGGAACGCATGATCCGCCGCCACCCGGAGCAATACTTCTGGCTCCACCGACGCTGGAAACACCAGCCCGCGGCGCGAAAACCAAAGAAAAACGATTCCGGAATGGTGGCTGCCTGATGGCGGTCCGGAGCATGCCTCATGAATCGCCTGAAGTGGATGAGTAGGTCCTTTTTTGTGGGCCACCAGGAATGAGTCGTTAAAAA
>JAFMJU010000528.1 GCA_017853285.1 Gemmataceae bacterium | reverse complement strand
GCGCGTGAAGAGAAACTGTTTACCATCGGGCGACCAGCGCAGGTGGCCCTTCCAGCCCGGCGATTCGCCCGCCAGTCGCTGGGGCGTTTGCCCCATGCCCAGCGCCGCCAGCAGCACCCACCAGCCGGCCATCAGAACAGCGCCTCGATCGCCTTGCCGCCGGTATCGATGCCCAGGTTCAGCCGTGCCTCGCTGTTGATGCCCAGGGCCAGATGCACGGTCGCCCCCAGGTCAGCCGGCGTGACCGCACCGTCCACCGGGTGGCCGGCCGTCTTGTCGCTGGTGCCCAGCACCAGCCCCTTGCGCGTGCCTCCGCCGGCAACCAGGGCACTGTAGCAGTGCTCCCAATGGTCGCGGCCCGCCTTGTCGTTGATCTTGGGCGTGCGGCCGAACTCGCCCACCGCGATCACCAGCGTGCTGTCCAGCAGGCCCCGGCCCCGCAGGTCGTCCAGGAGCCCGCTGATCGCCCGATCCATCCACGGACCATGCCGATCCGCCATGATGGTGAAATTGCGGTAGTGGTGATCCCAGCCGCCGTCGCCGGCGTCTTCCTCCGCCTCCACATGGTCCGACCAGTTCACCTGCACAAACCGCACGCCCCGCTCCACCAGCCGCCGGGCCAGCAGGCACGATTTGCCAAATCGGGTGTGGCCATAGGACTCGCGCGTGCCATCGGTCTCCTGATCCACCTCAAACGCCTCGCGCGCGGCGGTGCTGGTGAGCAGGCCCAGCGCCCGGGCCCGATGCGCATCCAGCCGGTGGCCGGTGAGGTCCAGCTCGCGCGCCAGCGGGTCGAAGCCACGGCGCAGGCTGTCGCGGTCGCCCAACCGCTCAGGCATAAGGCCACCCGCCAGCTCCAGCTCGGGCAAGCTCACGGGCACACCAGGTTCCACGCGGGCGCGCAGCGGGTCGAACGCGGCGCCCAGCGGCCCGCCCCCCTCACCGATGATCGCCTTCTTCCCCTGGTGCAGCCGCCCGCCCAAAACCACAAAGGGCGGCAGGCTGGCCTTGGCCGGCATCGCCTTGGCCACCGTGCTGCCCAAGCTGGGTCGTGTGCTGCCCGACAGCGGCTGGCCGTTCAACCCCACGGCCCCGGCCAGGCTGCCTGTCAGCCCCACCGTGCCGGCCACGCCGTGATCGTTGGAGAACGAATGCAGCGTGCGGATGAGGGCGAACTGGTCGTTGCGCGCCGCCAGCAGCGGGAACAATTCACAGAAGCGGATGCCCGGGATCTTGGTGGGCAGCGTGGAAAACGGCCCGCGGAAATCCACCGGCGCGTGCGGCTTGGGGTCAAAGCTGTCCAGTTGCGACGGCCCGCCCCACAGCCACAGCAGGATCACGCTCTTGGCGGTGCCGCCGGTGTCACCCGCCGCCAGGGCCCTGTCCAGGCTCAGCCCAAAGGGCAGGCAGGCCCCCAGATGCAACACCGCCCGACGACTCACCCAAGGAGCGCCATCCGGCAATCGGTTGATTCTTCCCACGCGCAGCATGCGCGCATCCCCCAGGGAGGCAGAGGGTTAGGCAGGCAAGTCTAGTCTAGCACAAGCTTGCGGGCCCAGCATGTCCACTATCCAGTGGTTTTGTTCCCCCGCACCCTTTCCGCCGCCCAGTCGATCACAAAATAAAACACCGGCGTCAAAAACACGCCGAACAGCGTCACCCCAAGCATGCCGCTGAACACCGCGATGCCCAGAATCCGCCGCATCTCCGCACCCGCCCCCTGCGCCACCAGCAGCGGTGCCACGCCGATGATGAACGCCAGCGAAGTCATCACAATGGGCCGCAGGCGCAGCGCGCACGCCTCCAGCGTCGCCTCCACCCTCCCGGCCCCCGCGTCGCGCCGGGCCCGGGCGAACTCCACAATCAAAATCGCGTTCTTGCAGGCCAGGCCGATCAGCACCACAAAGCCAACCTGCGTGAAGATGTTGATGTCGGTCCGGGTCAGCCACACCCCAGCCAGCGCGCACGACAGACACAGCGGCACCACCAGGATCACCGCCATCGGCAGCGCCCAGCTCTCGTATTGCGCCGCCAACACCAAAAACACCAGCGCCACACCCAGCGCGAAGGCCACCGTGGCCGTGCCGCCCGTCTCCTGCTGCAGGTAGGCCAGCTCGGTCCATTCCGACCGCATCGACCACGCCTGCTCCTCCCTCGCCAGCTCGCCCATCCGGTCGATCGCCTGGCCCGAACTCACCCCCGGCGCGGCGTTGAAGGTCAAGGGTGCCGCCGGGAACAGGTTGTGCCGCAACACTAAGGCCGGCCCACCTACCTGCCGGCTGGTCACCAGGGTGGCCAGGGGCACCATCTCCCCCCGTGTGCTCTGCACGCGGATCGATCGCAAATCTTCCAAGCTCTGCCGAGCCTTGCCACCCGCCTGCGCGATCACCTGCCAGGTGCGGCCAAACCGGTTGAAGTCGTTGATGTAGAACGACCCCAGGTACATCTGCAGCGCGTCGAGGATCTCGCCAATCGGCACTCCCATCGACTGCGCCTGCACCCGGTCGATGTCCAGGTGCACCCATGGCGTGTCCGCACGCAGGCTGGAATAGGCCCCCTCCACCAATGGGTCTTCCGCCGCGCGGGCCACCACCCGGTCAGCGATCTCCTGCAGCCCTTCCAGGCCCACCTCGCCGCGGTCCTCCAGAACCAGCCGGAACCCGCCCGCGTTCCCCAGTCCGTCCACCGGCGGTGCGCCTAGCACCGTCACCTGTCCCTCGGGGGCCGCCGCCTCCAGCGCCCGGGTCAGTTCCCGCGCGATGGCCTCCGCTCCCAACGCCTGCCCCTTTCGCTCCTCGAACGGGTCGAGCAGAACATACATCGCGCCAAA
>JAFMJU010000527.1 GCA_017853285.1 Gemmataceae bacterium | reverse complement strand
GAATAACCCCTTGGGAACTGGGACAACCAATGATTTCAACGAGCCCTGCCCCCACAGGTTTTCAAAGTGATAGCCACGAAAAACCGGCAAGGCAAAGATCGAGTGCAATGAATGCTAAATAGTGCTATCGTGTACTTTGGGTACAGTGATAGTTAAGCTTGTAAACTTGGACGGGCACCATCACCCAAGCCAAATTAGGTGTCAATTGCACGGTTTGATTTTTTTGGCGATGCAAAAGTTTGCCCGCCAACTGGGTGGGCCAGGTGGGTGGGAAAACCTGCTGCGGGACGCCGCCTTAACCGGGAAGGTTTTTTCCCCGGCCCGGGCGTATGACGACGCGGACGCGCTGGCGTTGGTTGGGGCAGCCTCGCGCAAATTTGGCCACCCCCCGGAGAAGGTGCTGGAACTATTCGGCGAATACCTTGGTCCGGAGTTGTTGAGGATGTACGGGCGCCTGATCCAGCCCGGATGGAAAACATTAGATATCCTTGAAAATACCGAGAAATTGATCCATTCGGCTGTTCGTGTGGGGAATCCAGGGGCGGCACCGCCGGTATTGGAATGCCAGCGAACGGGGCCGGGCAGTCTGCAGATCCTCTACACCTCGGAAAGGCGGATGTGCCATTTGGCCATGGGCATCATCCGGGGCATCGGGCGCCATTTCGGCGAGACGATGGAGTGCACCGAAGAGGCGTGCATGCATCGGGGTGACCCGTATTGTGTGATAGATGTGAGCGTCCACACCCAAGGGATTGATACGGACGCGGCGGAAACCATCATCATTCCCGGCAACACGCCGGCGCCCCGGGCCAACCAGGACCGGAATCCGCACACCCTCGCGAACGCGCAAGGGTTGTTTGGCTCCAGCCCGGGGGCCGTGTCGCCGGACTGGTCGGCCGCGCGACCGATCCAGGTTCCCGGCCGGTTCCACCATTACCGGGTGGACCGGACCCTTGGCGAGGGGGGGATGGGGATCGTCTATCTGGCCGAGGACGAGCGGCTTGCCCGGACGGTCGCGCTGAAGGTGATGCAGCCCCACATCGCGCTGCAGACCGGGATGCGCCAAAGGTTTCTCCGGGAGGCGCGGGCCCTTGCGGCGGTGCGAAACGACCATGTGGTGACCGTCTACGATGTGGGCGAATCGCAAGGCGTGCCCTACATGGCCCTGGAGTTTCTGGAGGGCTGCGGGCTGGACCACCTGGTGAAGCAGGACGGGCCGCCGGCCCTGGCGGGAATACTCCGCATGGGCCGGGAAGCGGCCCTGGGCCTGGCGGCGGTGCACGCGAAGGGTCTGGTGCACCGGGACATCAAGCCGGCGAACCTGTGGGTGGAGTCCCCTTCAGGACGGCTGAAGATACTGGATCTGGGGCTGGCCCGTGTGAATGGGGACACCGGTTGGCAAAGCTGGGCCGGAGGGGTGGTGGGCACCCCCGGATTCATGTCGCCGGAGCAGGCGACCGGGAAGGAAATCGACCAAAAATCAGACCTTTTTAGTCTTGGATGTGTGCTTTATTGGCTGACCACCGGGCGATACCCGTTCCAGGGGCCGGATCTGCTGAGCACCCTGAGCGCCCTGGCCACCGTTGAGCCCGCGCCCCCCACGACGGAGTGCCCCGGGGTGCCCGCGCGGGTTTCCGACCTGGTGATGAGTCTGCTGGACAAAAACCCGGAAAACCGCCCGGTTTCCGCGAGGGTTTTGGCGGAAGATATCGGGGCCCTTGAACGGGAGCTTTTCCCGTCGATCCGTTCGGGTTGAGGCGGTCCCAAACCGGGGCTTGAGTGAAAAGCTTCAATCCCGATCCGTCCAGGTTTTTTGCGCGCCCTCGATGCGGAGCGGGGCGCCCGCGGGTTTGCCGTCGCGGAGGATGAGGTAGGAATCGGCTCCCGCCACGCTGTCGAAGCGCAGGGTTGCCCCGAATGGTGGAAGCATCAATCGCCAGGGTGGATGGCTGATAGCTTGACCAGTTCCGGTGCGGACAGTTCCCGGGTATGGATTTGCACCTCGCGCATGTTTCCATGGAGCGGTCCGTTCTCGCCGGTGGCGAGGCGGAGCGGAGACGGGGTATCCAGGTTCCAGGTGGCGATGGCCGGGTCTTTGGTTTCGGCCACGCGTTTGCCATCCACGAAGAGGCGCAGGGCATCGCGCGTTCGGACGGCGGCGACATGGTGCCAGCCGGTGGGGAAAGACTGGTCCCACGATACCTGGCGGCCGGCGGACCAGGACCAGATTTTTCCTGAGGGTAGCGTGGAGCAATACACCTTGCCCGCGTGTTCGGCCATGGTCCAGGCGCGGCGGTATTTGACATCGGGGGTGTGGTCGAGGCGGGTGAGTTTTTTCCAGTTGGTGCCGCCCTCGTGCGAATAAACCTCGGCCAGGGGCAGCGTGCCGGCGATGAGGCGGCCGTTGTGGACGAGCATGCCCATCACTTCGAGCTCTTCGCCGAGGCGGCCGATGTCGGTCCAGGTGGCTTTGGCGGTGGCTTCACCATCGAGCCGGTAGACGCGGCCGCTGGGCCAGGTGCCGACATGGAGGCGGCCCTGGTGGCGGGCGAAGGAGTAGGTCTGGGTGTTGTCGCCTATGCGACCCAGGTCGGTCCAGGCGGAGCCATCCCAGCGGTGGACATGGCCGCCATCGTAGCTGCCGGCGAACAGCAGCCCATCGTGGACGGCGAGGGCGACGGGGCGCTTGGGTTCGGGTTTGCCGGCGGCGTCGGTGCCTTGGGGCACGGGGAGGGTTGTCCAAGTGCCATTCTGCTCGAGGCGGAAAAAACCGGCGGGGCGGTAGAGGGAGGTGGCGTGCAGGCGGCCCTGGTAGGTGACCAGTCCACCGACGGCCTCG
>JAFMJU010000526.1 GCA_017853285.1 Gemmataceae bacterium | reverse complement strand
ACTCGAGCGGCAAATACACCGTCACCACCAGCGTGCTCGCCGACGGCAACCACGCCCTGAGCCTCACCGCCACCGACACCGCGGGCAACGAGGGCGCCGCCACCAGCATCGGCACCTGGACCATCGACACCGCAGCACCGGCCAAGGCGACGACCGATGGCTTCACGGAGGACACAGGGGTCAAGGGCGACGGGATCACCAGCGCATCTAGCTTGGTTCTTTCCGGTACCGGTGAGCCGTTCGCCTTGGTGACGATTTACGACAACGGTTTCCCGATCGGAACCGCCGTCACTGACAGCTCCGGCAAATGGTCCTTCTCCACGGGGCAACTCTCCGAAGGCATCCACGCCTTCAGCACCTCGCAAGCCGACTCCGCGGGGAACACGAGCCCGGTTTCCAACGGGCCGACTGTCACCGTGCTGACCACGCCCCCGGCCGCGCCTTCCGCCGAGGGGATCTCGGTTGAACCTCTCAACCGTGTGACCAACGAGAAGCAACTGCGCATCTCGGGCAAGGCCGAGCCCGGAACCACGGTTCGCATCTACGCGATGATCAACGGGACGCTCACCGTGGTGGGTGAGGCGGTCGCCGGCCAGGATGGCACATTCAGCCTGCTGACCGGCTCGCTGCCGGATGGCACCTTCGAACTTTCGATCTCGTTCACCGATGTGGCCGGAAACGAAAGCGCCAAGGTGTCTCTCGGCAATTGGACCATTGACACGGTGGCTCCCGAAAAGCCGGAACTGGCCGGATTTGGCGAGGACACCGGGGCGAAGGGGGATGGACTCACTTCCGCCAGGGCCATCCGCCTCGACGTCGTGGCCGAACCGGGATCGGTCGTTTCAGTGATCCTCGATGGTGTGGTTGTCGGTACCGTGACCGTCGGCACCGACGGCAAATGGAGCTTCACCAGCGAACCCCTTTCCGATGGTGAGCACCAATTCAGCTTCTTCTGCACCGACAAGGCCGGGAACCAGGGGCTTGTTTCCACGGCCCTGAAGGTGATGATTGATTCCGCGGCGCCCGATGCCCCGGTCATGACCGGGGCCAGCACAGGGTCCGGCCAGGCGGGTGGAGCCACCCAGGCCTCGAGCCTGGTGCTCGAGGGCACGGCGGCCCCCGGAACAACCATCCGGATCTACGACAACGGCGTCCTGATCGGCGAGGTCGTGGTGGACTCAACGGGTTCGTGGAAGTTTGAAACCGGCGAGTTGGCGGAGGGTACCCACTCCTTCACTTCCACAGCCACGGACTCCGCCGGCAATGTGAGCCTGCCCTCGCTGCCGCTGGTGATCGTTGTTGATCGAACCTCCCCCGAGGAACCGGCGACGGAAGGCTTCTCCGAGGACACCGGTATCCCGGGCGACGGGATCACCAACGCCTCAAGCCTGGTTCTTTCGGGCTCCGGCGAGCCGTTCTCCCTGGTGACCATTTTTGACAATGGTGTGCCCATCGGCACCGCCGTCACGGATGCCTCCGGGAAATGGTCCTTCTCGACGGGTGAACTCTCCGAGGGCACCCACGCCTTCAGCACGAGGACAACCGACTCGGCAGGCAACAACAGCCCGATTTCGGCCGGCCCGGTTGTGAATGTGGTCACAACGCCACCGGCGGCCCCATCGGCGGAAGGCATTTCGATCCAGCCGCTCGACAGGCTCACCAACCAGAAGAACCTGAAGGCGGAAGGCAAGGTCGCGCCTGGTACCACGGTGCGCGTCTACTCGGTAATCAACGGCACGGTGACCGTGGTCGGCGAGGCTGTCGCCGCCAGCGACGGCAGCTTCAAACTGGAGACCGGCGCCCTGATGGATGGTGCTCAGGAGCTCTTGATCTCCACCACGGATGTGGCTGGAAACGAGAGCGCCCGGGTATCCCTTGGCACCTGGACGATTGACACCAACCCGCCCGCCACCCCGGTGATCACGAGTTACAGCCAGGATCCGAAGGACACCGACGGATCCACCGAGCGCGATGATCTCCGCCTGGTTGGCACCTCGGAGCCCGGTTCTTCCGTGGAAATCTTTGACGGGGATCGGCTGCTGGGTGTTGTGATCACCGATACGAATGGCAATTGGGTGCTTCCATCCACCGGCAAACTGGGTGTGGGTGAGCACCGGTTCGCCACCAGATCGAAGGATGCCGCTGGCAACACCTCCCTGGAATTCGCCAACCTGAAGGTGAATGTCCTTGAGCCACTGGCCATCGATAACAACAGCGCCGATGGTGTCACCTTCCGGGCGAATGCCGGCCAGCCCATGAATATGGCGATTCCGGCCTCAGGCGGTACCGGGCCTTACAGCTTCACCATCGCAAGCGGAATCCTTCCAAACGGATTGGAACTGGATCCCAAGACCGGCGTTATCACAGGAACCGTCAAGGGCCAGGCTCGCTCGAATGTCACCGTGAGGGTGGTTGACTCGCGCGACAACAGCTTCGAGACAACCCTGAACTTCCGGGTCGATGCGGCCGAAAAACCGTTCCTCGTCTCCTCGGGTTCTGGCAAAGTCACCAATGTCGGGAAAATCCCCGATGCATTCGTGAACTCTGAAACCTACCTGGAAGGTACGGCCGTGACCTTGTACGACGCCAAGACCATGAGTCCGGCGGGCCAGGCTGTGCCTTTCCCAGGCTACAAGGGTGATGTGCGCGTGGCTTTGGAGGATATCGACAACGACGGCAGGGTGGACATCATCGCGGCTTCCGGCATCGGGGCCCGGGCACATATCAAGGTGCTCGACCTTGAATCCGGAATAGAGCGCAAGAGTTTCTGGGCGTTCGATCCGGGTTATTTGGGCGGTACCTATGTGGCCTCCGGAGATATCAATAAGGACAATATTCCGGAAATCGCCGTG
>JAFMJU010000525.1 GCA_017853285.1 Gemmataceae bacterium | reverse complement strand
CCGGTGGCGGTGGGCAGGATTTTGACTTTGTCGCCGATGGTGAGCGCCCCTGCTGGCTGGGGGGGCGCCTGGGCGTCAGCCACTGGCGGCCCGCCCTCGACGCTTTGCATCGCGGCAGCGATGCCTTGCCTTGCCTCCTGTTCGCCCACGGTTGCGGCCGCGGGCACCGCAGGGCGCGCGGTTTTTTTGCCCGTGCCCTTTGCGCCGGGCTTGCCGCTTTTTGCCCCTTCCCCCGCACCCCGGTTCGCTTGCGCAGCAGGGGCGTGGGGTGCGGAGCTGTTTTTGGCGCCGGCTTCGTCCGCTGGGGGCCAGACGGTGGCGTGGATTTCGGCTTTGATCTCTTGGATGATGGTGCTGAGGCGCTCTTGCCAGACGGCTTGGGCGATGAGCATCAGGGCTTCGTTGGCGGGGTGGCTTGGGTAGTCTGGATCATTGGCGGAGGAGGCCTCTTGCATGAGGATGAGCAGGTGCAGGCGGCCGGGCATTGGGCTGGTCTTGACCAGATCGATCAGGGCGGCCTGGGGCGCGACCTGGCCCAGGGCCAGCAGCTTGGCGAGTTTGGTGGCGTCGGCCTGGTGCAGGCGGTGGGCGGCGCGCAGGGCGAGGAGGCGGTGCACGTCGGTGCTCCAGCCGTCGGTGTCTGCATCGTCGCGCAGGGCGTACCAGGTGTCTTCCAGCAGGGTGTCGCGCCAGCCTTGTTCGTACTGGTGCTGGGCTTTTGCCTGGGCTTTGGCTTTCTTTTCGTCCACCAGGGCTTTGACTTCTTTGGTGACGGTTTTGGCGGCAGCGGCCTGGCCTTCGACGGCTTTGAGCAGGCGGCTGACGACTTCGTTGGGCAGGCATTCGACCATCTCGCCGGCGTTGCGGGGGTGGGCGATGAGGGTGGGCTGGATGCCTTCGGCCTTCAGGATGGGGCCGATGATTTTGCGCAGGGGGACGTTGGTCGGGCTGTCTTCAGCGGCGTCAAGGCATTTGTAGCCTTTGAATTTGGGCGGACCCCAGGTGTTGCCGATGGCCATTTCGGCGGCTTCTTTGCCGGCGATGACGGTCTGGCCTTTGGCTTGGGCGGCTTGCACTTGGGCGGCGGCGTGGGCTTCTTCCTTGGCGTGGTAGCAGGCGGGGTCGATACAGGTGTTGGCGCTTTTGACGTCGGCGAACAGGTCAGGGTCAGCGCCGGTGCGCTTGGGGCAGGTGCTGCAGCTGCCGGCCTGGGGCAGCAGGCCAATCGCGGTGATGGGGAAGCGCGCGTCTGCCAGGCGCAGCATGTAGTTGGCCTGCAGGTGGCGGGCGGCGGCGCGGTGGGACATGGCCTCGCGCCCGCCGTAGCCGTCGGGCCGGCCGGTGATCTCACCCAGGGCTTTGATCTGCAGCTTGTGATCGGGGATGCGGGCCACCAGGAGAGCGACGCTGGCGGGGATGGTGCGCTGGCGCAAGGCGGTGCGGGCCTCGGGGCAGAGGTCGAGGAGCTTGAGGCGCGCGTAGACGTAGCTGCGGCTTTTGCCGATTTTCTCGCCCACCTGGTCTGCGGTGAGGGTGCTGTGGCGCATGAGGGCTTCGTAGCCTTCGGCTTCTTCGAGCTCCAGCAGGTCGTCACGCTGCAGGTTTTCGATGATCTGGATTTCCAGCACCTGGGCGTCGGTGAGGGGGCGGATCATGGCGGGGATGGTGTCAAGCCCGGCGGCCTGGCAGGCGCGGTAGCGGCGCTCTCCGGCGACGATTTCGTATTGCACGGCGCGGTCGGTCTCTGCCACGCGGTCCCCCGGCAGGGGGCGCAGCAGGATGGGCTGGTGAACACCGCTGGCGCGGATGCTTTCCGTGAGCTCGGCCAGCTTGGGCGCGTCAAACGTCTTGCGCGGGTTGGTGAGGCTGGCGGTGATGTGGGCCAGGGGGATGTGGGCGAAGGTGGGGGTGGTCATGGGCGGATGTGATGGGGTGAATCAGATGGACACGACCTGGACGTCGTGCGGGCGGGTGCGGCCGGCGTGGATGTCAGCCACGCGGCGCTCGGTGCGGCGGTGGCATTCGGTCATGGTGCGGGCGCTGAGGGTGTGCAGCAGCTCGGCGTAGTCGGCCAGCACGGCGCGGATGGTGTGGATGTCTTGCCCGTTCAGGCGGATGGGGGCGCCTGTTTCCAGGTGGCGGGCGCCGGCCAGCGCGAGGGCGCCGACAGCGTCGGCCAGCAGGCCGCTGGTGTCTTCACACACGCGCATGTCGGTGACCAGCGTTTCCATGAGGTTGACGGCGTCGCTCACCACGCGCCAGTCGTCCGGCGTGGGCTGGGCGGCGGTTTCGAGGGCATGCAGGCCGCCGTACATGCGGGTGAGCTGGTGGCGGCGCTTTTCGGCCGGAATGGGGGCGTCTGGGCTGGCAAAGAGGGTGTCCAGCAGGCCGTAGGTGGTGACCAGCACACGGCCGGCGCGCTTGGCTTTGGCGGCTTTGCGGTGGTTGGATTTCATGGCGAGAGTGCTCCTTTCAGTCGGCCATGTCGTGCGCGGCCGGGGCGGGCTTGACGCGGGCGCCAAAGATGGCGGACGGGCACCAGCGGGTGTAGCGCGCCGGGCGCTGGGCGCGCTGGCTGGCCAGCCATTCGCTGGTGCGGACGCTGTGGGCGCTGGCTTCGATCAGGCGGGCGCGTAGATCCACCGCCATGGCTTGCTCAAACGTGAGGCCGGGCCAGTGGAACTGGGCAAACGCCTGGCGGCGGTGCGCGTCTGTGATGGGGGGCAGCGGCTGGGCAGGGCGGGTCATGATGGGCGGGCGGGGGTGATGGCCACCGCGATGGCGGGGGGAAGGCCCAGCGCCTGGCGGGCGCGGGCGCGCACTTCGGGGGGCACGGCGTAGCCCAGGTCTTCG
>JAFMJU010000524.1 GCA_017853285.1 Gemmataceae bacterium | reverse complement strand
CGGTTGCCGTGGTCCCGGGACAATCCGCTGAAAGCGAGCTTCTGCGCAGGGTTGCCTCCAGCGACAAACTCCAACGGATGCCACCCACCGGTGATCCACTGACCGGTGCGGAGGTGGGGAGGCTGCGTGCCTGGGTGGAAGCCGGGGCGCCCGGACCCGCCGAGAGTCCGTCGCCCGCCGCAAATCGCAAGTCCGAGATGGTGGTCACCGCCGAGGACCGCCGGCACTGGTCCTTCCTGCCCTTGGCGCGGGTGTCATTACCCGGCAAGGACGACGGTGCCTGGTGCAGGACGCCGGTGGACCGTTTCATCCTGGCCGGCCTGGCGGCCAAGGGGCTGAAACCCTCGACCCCCGTCGACCCTCGCGCCCTCATCCGCCGGGTCACCTTCGACCTGACCGGGCTGCCGCCGACCCCCGAGGAGATCGAGGCGTTTCTGGGCGGCAAGGACAGGGATGCGGCCTACGAGGCGCTGGTGGACAGGCTGCTGGGCAGCCCGCGCTACGGTGAACGATGGGCCAGGCATTGGCTGGATGTGGCCCGCTACGCCGACAGCGGTGGGTACGAGGGGGACCACGACCGCCCCACCGCTTTCCATTACCGGGATTTCGTGATCGACGCCCTCAACCGGGACATGCCCTTCGACGAGTTCGTCCGGTGGCAGTTGGCCGGCGACGAGATCGCCCCGGACGACCCGCGCGCGGTGGCCGCCACCGGTTTCCTTGCGGCAGGCCCGGGAGAGGTCTACCCGGACAGGTTGTTGGAGGAGGAAAGGATCCGCCTGCGCTTCAACGAGCTGGATGACATGGTCTCCACCACCGGAGCCGGGTTGCTGGCCCTGACGGTGGGTTGTTCCCGGTGCCACGACCACAAGTTCGATCCGATCCCGACGCGGGATTACTACCGCATGCTCGCCGGCATGAATTCCGGCAACCGGGCGGAGGTGCCCGTTGGCACCCGGGCCGAGGCGGGCAAGGCGGCGAGGGCCCGGTCGGATTGGGAAAAACTGAAGGTAGGCGCGGAGGGCGCTTTGCGGGATTGGCTGGCGGCGCAGCGCGGGGAACATGAGCCAGCCCTGCGCCGGGCCAAGGTGGAAAGCCTGCAGATCCCGAATGGCGAGAAAAATCTGCTGTTGGAAAAGCCGGAATCCCCAGAGGCCAAATCGATTGCCAAACGGCTCGGGAAGGCCATCGCGGTGACGGACGACGAGGTCCGGGCGGTCCTGGGAGAAACGGCCAGCCGGCGGGGCAAGGAACTGGCTGCAAGGTTGGCTGAATTGAAAGGCAAGGAGCCGCCGGTGGTCCCCACCGCGCTGGCCTTCAGGGACCGCGGGTCGGGGGTTGCCGAAAGCTGGCTGTTCGGGCGGGGAGATTTCCATGACAAGACCACCCCGGTGCAACTGGGGTTCCTGACCGTGCTCACACGGGGCAGGGATCCTTCCGACTACTGGGGCGAGGCGAAAGCCCAACGGGCAAGGGAGGACTCCACCCAGCAGCGCCGGGCGATGGCCGCCTGGATGACCGATCCGGAAAAGGGCGCCGGACCGCTCCTGGCCCGGGTGATCGTGAACAGGATTTGGCAGCATCATTTCGGGGAGGGGCTCGTGCGCACGCCGAACGATTTCGGCGTGCGTGGCGAAAGGCCCACCCATCCTGAATTGCTGGAATGGCTGGCTTCGGACCTGGTGGGCAACGGCTGGAGGCTCAAGCGCCTTCACCGGACCATCCTCCTCAGCGCGACCTACCGACAGGGTGGCCATTTCGACCCTGAGAAGGCCAGGTTGGATCCGGACAACCGGCTGGTGTGGCGCATGCGGCCCCAACGGCTGGAGGCGGAGTCCCTGCGGGATTCCATGCTGGCCGTGGCCGGCACGCTGAATCCCCAGATGCATGGCCCCGCCTTCAAGGCCCCCATCCCAGCCGACGCGATGGTGGCACGCAATTTGAAGAATCCGTATCCGGCGGACATCCCGGACGGCCCTGCCGTCCGTCGGCGGAGCGTGTACATGTTCCACAAGCGGGTCATACCCCACCCGCTGCTCCAGGCGTTTGACTCACCCGACGCGCAACAGTGCAGCGGGCAGAGGGCAAAAACCACCGTGGTGCCCCAGGCGCTTGCCCTGCTCAACGATCCCTTCGTGCGGGCGAGGGCCAAGGATCTGGCCGCGAGGCTAGCGCGGGAGCGGGGGCCGGACCGGGTTGAAGCAATCAGGCGGGCCTACCTGCTGGCTTTGGGCAGGCCCGCCAACGCCGGTGAGGCGGAGGCCGGAGCCGGATTCCTTGCGGACCGTGAAAGGGAGCGCTTGTCCAAATTGCCCGGGGCCGGGGCGGACGAGGCGCGGCTGCTGGCGCTGGCGGATTACTGCCAGGTGCTGTTCGGCCTGAACGAGTTCATTTACATCGACTGACCCGGGAGCGCGTTTTGGCAAGCAACCAGATGGTTTCCCTAAATCGCCGAGGGTTCCTGCGCCGGGCCGGCGCGGGATTCGGGTCGGTCGCCCTGGCCGACCTGCTGGCCCGCGACGGGGCGCGTGCGGCAGCAGGAGGGCCGATCGCCTCCCACTTCCCGGCCAAGGCGCGGGCGGTGATCTGGCTGTTCATGGAAGGCGCCCCGAGCGGATTCGACCTGTTCGACCCGAAACCGGAACTTGACCGCAACGACGGCAAGCGGGTGAAGATCGATGTCTTCAACGGCAACCCCGGCCCGCTGATGAAATCCCCCTTCAAGTTCCGCAGGCATGGCCAGAGCGGGACCTGGGTGTGCGACCGATACCCGGGCGTGGCCAGGCATGTTGACGATTTGGCGTTCGTGAAGTCCCTCCACACCGAGTCGAACGACCATGTCCCGGCCCTGTACC
>JAFMJU010000523.1 GCA_017853285.1 Gemmataceae bacterium | reverse complement strand
TAATTGTGGGAGTGGAACGATGAGCAAGACCAAGCACAGTCATCTGGTTAAAGGTAAGAATGGCAATATCAAGCTGGTTTTGACCGAAGATGTCACCCATCTGGGCCATCAGGGTGATGTGGTGGAAGTTCGCCCTGGCTATGCGAACAATTATTTGGTCCCTCGCGGTTTGGGCACTGTTCCCACCGAGCACAACCTGAAGCTTCTAGAGATCTACAAGGTCAAGCAGGAAAAGCGGAAACTGGCCCGTATTGCCGATCTAAAGGCTTTGGCTGACCAGATCAACCGTTTCAGCGGTATCACAATCGAGAGTCGGGTCACCGCCGACAACACCCTTTATGGGTCGGTTGGCGCCACCGAGATCGTCAAGGGCCTCAAAGACAAGGGCATGGTGATCGAATCCGACATGGTGAAATTGGAAGGTCCAATCAAGGAAACCGGACTTTTTGCCGTGAAACTCAACCTCGGTCATGAGATTGACTGCGAACTCAAGGTGATGGTGGTTCCCTCCGTGGAAAAAGCCGCGGGAACAGACCGCCGGTAAGGATTGTTTTTTTTCGGTGAGGATCAATGCCGAATCCCCCAGCCCCAGGACGGGGCGACTCTCTCCCGCGCAGTGATGAAGCTGAAAAGGCCCTCCTTGGTGGCCTTATGCGGGACAATGAGGCCATCGGGGAAATTTTGCAGCAGGTCCATGCCGATCATTTTTACTCGGATGCCCACCAGAAAATTTATCGCGCCATCCTTTTCATCTATGACCAGGGCCGCCCGGTGGATCTGGTCACTCTGGCCGAGGAGCTTCGTCGTCTCGGCCAATTGGAAGATGTGGGCAGTTATCCCTTCCTGACCGAGCTGTGGGAATCCACCCCGGTCCAGTCCCACACCTCGCATTACGCGCGTTTTGTCCGCGACAGCGCCATCAAGCGCAACATCATCCACACCTCCAATGAGATTCTGCAGGAATGTTTTGAACAAACCATGCCCAGCGACGAGTTGCTGGGCATGGCGGTGGGAAAGATGCTTGAACTTTCCGAGCAGGGAATCAAGCAAAGTTTCTCGACCCTGAGCGAGGCCCTGAGCGAGGCCTACGACCGTATCGACGCCCGCACACAGGGACAGCATTCGAACACAAGCGTCCCGACGGGCTTCACCGCCCTCGACGCCCTGACCTCCGGCTTCCACAACAACGAACTGGTCATCATCGCCGCCCGCCCTTCCGTGGGAAAAACGGCTTTTGTGCTGAACATCATCCGCCACGCCATCCTGGAGGCCAAGGCAGGGGTCCTTTTCAGCAGCCTTGAGCAGTCCAAGACCGAGATCGCCGAGCGGTTGATGTGCGCCCACGCCAGGGTGGACAGCCACAAGCTCAGGAAGGGGGCCCTTTCCTCGGACGAGATGAACCTTCTGGTCCAGGCGGGGGGAGAGTTGAGCCAGGCCCCCTTGTTCATAGACGACAGCCCCACCCAGAGCATGCTTCGCATCTCGGCGAACGCCCGAAGGCTTAAAAAGCGTTACAATATCCGCATGGTAGTTATTGACTACCTCCAATTGATAGAACCGGAAAACCGCCGCGATCCCCGCCAGGAGCAGGTGGCGCAAATCAGCCGCCGGCTGAAAGCGCTCGCCCGGGAGTTGCAGATTCCGGTCGTTTCCCTGGCCCAGGTAAACCGCTCATCGGAAGACCGGCAGGACCACCGTCCCAGGATGTCGGACCTGCGTGAATCAGGGTCCATCGAGCAGGATGCCGACACGGTTTTGATGCTTCACCGCCCCGACCGGTATGAAACCCAGGAGGCGGAAGGCCTGATGGAAGTGCTGGTTTCCAAACAGCGCAATGGTCCGGTGGGAAACGTGGATCTCACCTATGTCAAGCAATACATGCGGTTTGAAAACCTGGTGGTTGGAACCCCGTTTGACCTCTAGCCAGGGAAAGGCCTCGAATGCCGGAAGGGTTTCGGGTTGGATTGGGACACGACACCCACCGATTGGTGGCGGGCAAGGCCCTGGTCCTTGGCGGGGTCACCGTGCCCCATGACCATGGTCTGGCTGGTCATTCCGATGCCGACATTGTCCTGCACGCGCTGACCGACGCCCTCCTGGGAGCCGCGGGACTGGGTGATATCGGGGAACTATTTCCCGATACCGACAATCGATGGGCCGGTGCGGAAAGCGGCATTTTCGTAAGGGAAGCCGTCCGGTTACTGGCCGAATCCAATTGGCGGGTGGGCAATGTGGATGTGATCATCCATGCCGAAAAACCGAAACTCTCGGCCCACAAGCAGGCCATCCGCAGGCAGGTTGCCGCCCTTTTGGAAATACCGGAAGAACGCGTGAACATCAAAGCCAAGACAGGTGAAAAGGTTGGCCCGGTGGGCCGGGGGGAAGCCATGGAATGCCATGTGGTGGCCCTTATCCAAAGCCAAAAGAATTCCGCTTGAAAAAGCACTGGATCCGCCCAACTTCGGAGCAGAGCATGCCGGCCAAAATCCGTATCCACAGCACACTCAGCCGCCGCAAGGAGGATTTTGCCACCTCGAATCCCGGCAAGGTGACCATGTATGTCTGCGGCCCGACGGTTTACAAACCCAGCCACGTCGGTCATCTGGTTGGCCCGGTCGTTTTCGACACCATCAAGCGTTTCCTAACCCATCAAGGGTACGAGGTCACATTTGTCGTCAACATCACGGACATTGATGACAAATTGATAGTCGAGGCAGCGAAACGAAAAATCACCGTCAAGCAGCTGGCAGATGAGGTAACGGAGGATTATTTCCGTTGCCTGAAGGCGCTAGGAATCCAGAGTATTGATCGGTTCCCGAAGGCCACCGAACATATTCCGGAAATCCAGGCCATGATT
>JAFMJU010000522.1 GCA_017853285.1 Gemmataceae bacterium | reverse complement strand
CTTGGAGAAGGAAGATCCGCTGCCGGTGTCGCGACTGGCTTACAACTGTCCGGCAGACCTGGAGACGATCTGCCTGAAATGCCTGTCGAAAAGCCCTGGCCTGCGTTACGCCACCGCCGCTGATCTGGCGGCGGATCTGCGGCGGTTTTTGGCGGGGGAACCGATCCTGGCGCGGCGGCCGGGCTGGGTGGAATCGGCCTGGAGGTGGGCGCGGAAGCGACCGGGGGCTGCCACGCTGGTGTTGCTGGCCATGCTGTCGCCCCTGGCGGGGGTGCTCTATATCCAATGGCTGGCCGGGGAACTGGTGCGGCACACGGCGCTGGAAAGTGTGATCCAGCAGGCTGACCTGCTGTTGCACGCCAACGACGAGTACAGCGACATCGTCAAGAAGGTGCGGGACACGGGGTTTCAGGTGACCCATGATCCGCTGCCCGAAAAGAACAAGGTGCCGCTGAGTATCCCCGCGACCTTCATCCACGACATCGGCCACCGGCTGGAGAAATCGCCGACCTCGGACATCGATGTGCGGCTTTACAGCGAGTACCCGTTCCCCTGGCGGGTGAAGGAGGGCGGGCCCCGGGACGAGTTCGAACGGGAGGCCCTGAAACGGCTGGAGGCCCATCCGAGCGAGGAGTTCCACCGCTTCGAAACCAAGGACGGAAAGAGGGTGCTGCGTTACGCCATCGCGCGGGTTCTGAAGGAGAGCTGCGTGGAATGCCACAACACCCGCGCCGACTCGCCGAAGAAGAACTGGAAGGTGGGGGATGTGCGGGGGATTTTGGAGATCACGCGTCCGTTGATGCGGGACGAAAACGAGGTGCGGCAGCGGGTGCGGGGACCCTTGTGGGCAGTGACGGCGCTGAGCGGGGGACTGATTCTAGCGGCGTTGGGGGCGATCGTGTCCAGGGGCCGAAGAACCGGTGGAAGCCGGGGGGACAGCCCCTCCATGGCCGGTATTCCCAATGGCCGGGGAGCCTGAGACGCCATGACGACGGGTGACAGGCCGCGCGAGTTGCGCTGGTACCACGCGGGGCCGATGCTGTTCGGCGACCTGGGGACAAGCCGTTTGTATGTGCTGGGGCTGGCATTTTATTTCACCCGCCACGCATCGTTCTTTCACATTTTGTTCGTGAATGTGCTGCTGGTGCTGGTGGCCCTCTGCTACCTGATCATCTGCCGGAAGTACCCCGAGGGCGGCGGGGTGTATTCGTCGGCACGCCACACCAGCCGGACACTGGCGGTGATCGGCGCGTTGATGCTGTGCGCGGACTACACCGTGACGGCGGCGATGTCGTGCCTGGACGCATTCCGTTATTTGGGGATATCCGGCACCTTCTGCGGCATCAGGTCGGAGCTGTTCTGCACGCTGGGGGCGATCGGGATCATCGGGGCGGTGAACTGGTTCGGGCCGCGCGGGATGGGGCGGATGGCGCTGGGGATCGCCCTGGCGACCGCGGCCCTCACGCTGGTGGTGGCGGTCTGCTCCATCCCCAGCCTGCACCATACCCGGGTGGAGTTTCCGGTGCGGGAGCGGTATAGCCTGGCTGCCTGGGGGGAAGCTTGGATCGGGTTCACCGAGATCGTGCTGGCGCTATCGGGAATCGAGGCCATCGCCAACATGACCGGGATCATGGTGCCGCCGGTGCGGGCCACGGCCCGGCGGGCTATTTTGCCGGTGCTGGCGGAAGTGGTGGTGCTGAATGTCATCCTGGCGGCGGCGATGAACGCGCTGCCGGACGCGAAGCTGATCGACCCGGAGGGGCACCCCCTCGGGACCGATGACATGATGAACCTGCTGGCGGAGAACTATGTGGGCAGGGCGTTCGCGGGAGTCGCGTCGATCGTGTTTGGCTGCCTGCTGCTCTCCGCGGTGAACACGGCGATGACCGATCTGGTGGCCATCCAGTACATGATGGCGCGAGACCGGGAGGCGCCCGGGTTGCTGTGCAGGCTGAACCGGCACGGCGTGCCCGGCATGGCGTTGCTGGTGGCCATGGTTTTTCCCGGATTGCTCCTGGTGTTTTTTCCGGATCTGACACAATTGGCCGGCCTTTACTCGGTGGGGGTGGTGGGCGCCATCTCCATCAACCTCTTCAGCACGGGGTTGACGCGGCAATTTGAGCTGAAGCCGGGCGAGCGGTGGATGCTGACGGGCGTGGGCAGCCTGATGACGGTGATTTTGGCGACGCTGCTATGGAACAAGCCGGAGGCACGGGCGTTTTCCTTCGCGGTGCTGAACCTGGGATTGGCGGCCCGGCTGTTCACCCAGGCCGGCGGAACGGACGGGGGCCCCGGGGTAAAACAGGCCTTCCGGGGAATCGCGCTGGCCGGGGCCCTGGGGCAAGTGGGCATCCTGACCTTGCTACCGGCGGAGGGCGCGGGCGGATTTCTTTTGTCCGCCAGTCTCGCGGCGTTGCTGGCAGCGATTGGACGGAAAACCAGCAGGGCCCTCACACCCGAGGAAACCAAAACCCCGCCAACCGATCTGGACGGGGATTATCCGCCCAGGGAGACCTACCTGATCGCGGCCAGCCGGCCGTCCGACAACCTGGAACGCGCGGTGCGGGATGCCCTGAACGGTAAGGCCGAGCTTGCTGTGGTGTTTGTCAAGGTGCTGGGCCTGCCGCAAATGGGATCAGGTTCCAGGCATGTACCAGAGGAGGACCCGGCGGCCCTGGAGGTTTTCAGTCGGGCGCAGGCGGAAGCGATGCGACTGGGGGTACCCCTGAAGCTGGTTTACCTCACCGGGGTTTCGGCGGCAGACAGGATCTTGTCGGCAGCCCGCGATTGCCGGTGCAGCCGCCTGTATCTGCAATTGTCCCGGCGGACGGCGATCCAGCGGTTTTTCAAGGGAGATG
>JAFMJU010000052.1 GCA_017853285.1 Gemmataceae bacterium | reverse complement strand
ACCGTCCTCCACCACATGGCGGGCCAGCGCGTCGAGCAGCGCCGGGTTGCTGGGCGGGTTGGTGACGCGCATGTCATCCAGCGGCTCCACCACGCCGCGGTCGAAGAAATGCGCCCAGTAGCGGTTGGCAATCGCCTTGGCGAAGAACGGGTTTTTGGCGTCCACCAGCCAATCCGCCAAAAATGCCCGCGGGTCCTCGTCGGGAGCGGCAGCCACTATCTTGCCGTCGAGAGAGGTGGGTTGGATCGGCTTGTTGTCACGCTTGTTCACCACGGTCCCGGTCGGCCGGTTGAAGTAGAAGGACCGTTGCAGGTTGTTCTGCTGCTGCGCCGAGCGCGTCATGGCCGGGACATTCTTGCGGCCCAGCCTGCCGAAGAAGGCGGCCAGGCCCCAGTAGTCGTCCTGGCTCCATTTCTCGTAGGGATGGTGGTGGCACTGGGCGCACTGCAGCCGGGTGCCCATGAACACCTGGGCCAGGTTGTCGACCATCTGGTCGGGGGTGGCCAGGTCCTTGTACCAGACCGTGGCGGGCGACCGCTCCTCGTCCCCGGTGGCCAGCAGGATCTCCCTCACCATGCGGTCATACGGCATGTCGTCCCGGATGGACTCGAACAGCCAGCGGTGGAAGGCGAAGGTGCCGAAGGCGCGCTCGGGCTGGTTGCCCCGTTTCACCCGCAGGATGTCGGCCCATTTGCCCGCGAAGAAGTAGGCGTGCTCGGGGCGGGAAAGCAGCTCGTCGGCCCAGCGCTCGTCCTTGCGCGGGTTCTTGTCCTCGACAAAGGAATTCAGTTCATCCGGCGTGGGAAGCGTGCCTGTCAGGTCGAGGAACATCCTGCGGATGAACACCTCGTCCCCCGCGCGGGGCGAGGGCTGGACCCCCAGCTCCTTCCAGCGCTCCAGGACCGCCCGGTCGATGGGTGTGTTGGCGGCGAAAACAGGCGCCGTCCTCGAACCCAGGGGAACACGGGCGCGGAACGCCTCCATCTTGCCGGAAAAGCGCACCATGACGGCGGCCTCACCGGTCGATCCGCCGGGACGGACCACGCCGTCGGGGTCCACCCCCGCCACATTCGGGTCGTTCGACTCGTACTGGGCCATGCGGGTCACATCCTCGACCCTGCCGTCGGAATAGTGGGCCAGCGCCACGATCTGCTGGCGGGAATCCCTGCCCAGCTTGTTCCACTCCGGCACGACCTCCAGCCGCTCGAGGGCGGCCTCGCCGGGGGAGGGGGCCTTGGCGCCGCCCGCGATCCAGCGGAGCAGGACATTGTGCTCGTCGCTGCCGGGCTCTATCTTGCGGCCGCCCCCGTGCGCCACCAGTCCGGTGGCCTTCAGCACCAGCGGTGATTTCTCCGGGGCATCGACGCAGATCCGGCGGCCACGGTTCTCCTGCACCAGCGTGAGGTGGTCGAGGGCCGGGTCAAAACCTAATAGAGACAGTCTGAATCCGTTTTGACCGCTGATCTTGCCATGGCACCCGCCCGAGTTGCACCCGAAACGGGTCAGCACCGGGATCACCTGGTGGGTGAAGCTGACCGGGGCGGATTTGTCGCTGTCGCGCACCTCCACCGGCAGCGTGGCCGAGAGTCCCCCGGCCTCGACGCGCAGGGTCCCGCCGCCGTTCCCCGCGGGGAACACGCGCCCGGTGCCACGCAGGCTGACGACACCGGCGCGGTCGGGGACGAACTTCGCCCGGTGGGTGAGGTCCTCACGGGATCCGTCGGAGAGCACCCGCGTGACCAGGACCTGCGCCGAGGCATCACGGCCGGACAGGGAAACCTTGGGTGGGAAAACCTCCAGCCGGGCGGGATCGGCCGCGCCCGCGGAGCCCGCAAGCAGGGAGACAGCCCAGAAGCCCAGGGCGGCTACGGTCGGGGCGCGCATCAGGTGTTCCCTCGCGATCGAATCCCAGGAGATCGGTCCATGTCATGGAAGCGAAAGGCCGCGGGGGTGCTTCCCCGCGGCCGCTGCGGTCCGGCCGGCGGGGAGGAATCAGGCCAGCTCGGTGATCAGGTTGCGGTCCTCCAAGAGGTGGACCGGACGGCCGCTGCCGTTGTTGAAAGTCATCGCCGGGTCGATGCCCATGGCGTTGTACAGCGTGGCCAGCAGGTTACTGGGCCGGTAGGGCCGGTCCTTGGGGCGCTCGCCGCGCGCGGTGGAGGATCCCACGGCCTGGCCCATCTTCAGCCCGCCGCCGGCCACGAGGGCGGACATCACGGGGGACCAGTGGTCGCGGCCCGCGGTGCCGTTCACCTTGGGGGTGCGGCCGAACTCGCCCCACATCACCACGGCCACATCATCGGCCATGCCGCGGTCGTGGAGATCCTGCACCAGGTTGGCGATGCCGCGATCCACCATGGGCAGCTGGCGCTTGAGGGTGGTGAAGTTGTTCGAGTGGGTGTCCCAGCCGCCAATGGACAGGGTGACGCAACCCACCCCGGCCTCCACCAGCCTGCGGGCGGTCAGGAAGCCCTCCACGCCCTTGTAGCGCTCGCGGTTTTCCTTGGATTCCTTCTCGAGGTTCAGAGCGTCGCGCGCCACCCCGGAGGTGACCATGTCGAACGCCTTGCCGGTGAAGGTGTCGAGGCCCGCCATGGTGCCCGAGGCGTCGATGTCGCGGCGCAGGTCATCCAGCCCGGTGAGCAGGTTCTTGCGGGCATCCAGGTTGGCGCCGGTGTTCGCCGTGGCGGGACGCAGGTTGGCCAGGCCGGGGCCGTTCGGCGTGAAGGGCCGGTGCGCCACGCCCAGGAAACCGGGTTCCGTGCCTCGGCTCATGCCGCGCAGGCTGACGAACGAGGGCACGGTGTCCTGCAGGCCGCTGCCGCCCTGGAGCGCGCGCACCTTGGAAAGCACCGACCCGAAGGATGGATGCTCCTGCACGCGGTTGATCTGCTCGCTGAAGCCCGTCATCACCTGGGAATCGGAATGCTCGTCCACGGCCACGAGGGACCGCACCACCGCGAGCTTGTCGAACATCTTCGCCTGCATGGGAAAATGCTCGGAGATCTGCAGCCCGGAAACATTGGTGGAGATCGGCTTGAACTCGCCGCGGAACTCGGCCGGCGCCTCCGGCTTCAGGTCGTACATGTCCATGTGGGAGGGGCCGCCGGGCAGGTAGACCAGGATGGCCGCCTTGGCCTTGCCCGAACGGGAGCGGGTGGGCTGGTTGGGCCGGGAGTTGTCGGCAGCGGTCGCCTTGGCCCGAAGCAGGTCGGCCAGGGTGAGCCCGGCGCCCAGGGCGCCCACGCGGATGAAATCCCGCCGGCCCAGGCCATCACAGAAACCACCGGATGCGGAAGATCCCCAGAGAGTCAGCATGGTACGCCTCGTGTTCGCGCCAGGAGTGTGAGGGACAAATTCGAAAAACGGCGGGCGGGAGGGCGATTCCTGAAGGGGATTCGGGCTAATCCCCAACGAGATCTATCGTCTTTTTAACTTTTCCTCCCCTTGGTTTCCATCCTCAAATGGTCCAAGCAGGGAACTTTTTCCCAATAAAGGCCACCAAAACCCTACGGAAAGCCATATTTCATGGCGTTTCCCAAAGATTTGGTTTACCTTGCTTGGATCGCCCGCCGGAACCAAAGGTTCCCAATTTGCCAGTTGAATATCGTTATACCCGCCTACTGAATCGTTGGCCCCGCCCCCAGTACAGGGAGTTCCCCATGCATCCCCCCCGGCGTGCGCTTGTGGTTGCGGCATTGATGACCCTCGGTGCGGCCAAGTTGGTGGCGCAGGGAACCGGAACGGATTCAAAACCACTCCCCCTGGATCAGCCGCCCGTCCTGAACCGGGTCTTCCCGCCGGCCCTGAGCCTGGGGAAGTCCGCCAAGCTTGAACTGCGTGGCACCGGTGTGGAAACCACGCAGGATGTCCTGGCCAGTCGCCAGGGCTTGTCCTTCACGGTGATCCCTCCCGAACCCCTCCCACCGGCCCCCAAACCGGGCACCCGTCCCATGCCTCAACCCATGAACCAACCCTCGCGGCTGGTGGGTCGCGTGGAGGCCACCGTCCCGTCAAACCTTGCCGAGGGGATCATGGAAATGCGGGTGGTCACACCCAGCGGGGTGAGCAATCCCCGCCGTGTCCTGCTCACCTCCCGCGCGGTCCTCGAGGAAAAGGAACCCAACGACAACCCGGAGAACGCGCAGGCGCTCGGGGCTGACACGCTGGCCGCCGGAGTCATCAGCGCCACCACGGATGTGGATTATTTCCGATTCCAGGGGAAGAAGGGCCAGCGCGTCCTGGCGCGCCTGGCAACATCCAGCCTGGAAAGCAGGCTGCCCGGGGCCCTGGAGATCATCGGGCCCGACAACCGCGTCCTGGCCCAGGCCCGCGACCGCGTCGATGCCGACACGCTGCTGGACCTGCGCCTGCCGGCCGATGGCGAATTCACCGTGCGTGTGTTCAGCTTCGGCCATGTCGAGGGTGGCCCGGACGCCTTCTACCTGCTGCGGTTGGGTGCCGGCCCGGAGGTTGAGTCCGTCCACCCGCTGGTGCAGTCCCCCGGCGGGGGCGAGTGCCTGGTGTTCGGCCGCGGCCTGCCCGGTGGCACCCAGGTGGCCGGGCGCAGGGACGGCCTGGAACAGGCCCGTTTGACACTCAAGCCGGTCGGGGAGGACGCTGAAACGGCCGGAAGTCTCGCCGGCGGTTTGCTGCCCCTGCGGCCATTCCGTTTTGACGGTGGCCCGGTGATCCGTTTGCCGGTCAGCGACACGGTGTGGGTGGAATCCCCGGAACAGGCCGACAACAACTCGGCTGACAAGGCCGTACCGCTCACACTTCCCACCGTGGTCGCGGCGCGGCTGGAAAAACCAGGCGACCGGGACTTTTTCAGCTTCGAGGGGAAAAAAGGCGAACCAGTCTGGCTCGAATTGCTGGGGGACCGAGTCGGTACCCGGCTCGATTTCGTGTTCTCCCTGAAGGAGGCGGGCGAAACCGCCTCCCGGGAAATCGATGACGGTCCGGAACCCCTTCATAACCAATGGTTCTTCAACCGGACCGAGGATCCGGCGATCCTGTTCACCCCGCCCCGGGACGGTGTGTACCAGGTGGGGGTTTCCGCGCGCGATGTGAACCTGGGCGGAGCCCCCCAGCAGGTTTACGCGTTGCGGATCGGCCCGCCGCGCCCCGACTTCCGCCTCGTGACCATTGATCCCGCCGCCCAGGGGGGCATGCCGCGGCTCAAGCCAGGCACGGCCCTCTCCATCCTGGTCCTGGCCGACCGGACCGGCGGACTAAACGCTCCCATCGAGGTGGTTCCGGAGGGATTGCCGCCGGGCGTCCGGGCGTTGCCCTGTGTCATTCCCTCGGGCCAGAAGGGCGCGTGGCTCACCCTGGTTGGCGAACAAGGCCTCACCGAGGCGGTCTGGACGCTGAACATCCTCGGCACCTGCCAGCCCACCCGGGAAGGTGAGACCCTCCAGCGGGCGGCACGCCACGCCGCACCCGCCTACCCCACCGCCCAGCAGGTCAACAACCCCCAGCCCGGCCACCTGGTGGACGGGCTGTTTGTCGCCACGTCGCCACGCGCCCCGGCACTGGCGCTAAAAACCGAAACCCGATCGGTGAAACTGGTCCAGGGCGAGCGCGCCACCGTGCGGTTCACCCTGACCAAGCCCGAGGGCATGACCGGCCAGGGCCAAGTGACGCTGATGGAGACCCAGAACCAGCAGGATGCCCCAGTCCGCGTCGCCAACGGCAACAACGGCCAAGTGATGGTGGCGGCCAATGCCAACGAGGCCGAGTTCACCCTGGAAGCCCGCAACACGGGCAAGGCCCAGTTGACCCACCTGGTGCCCCGGTTCACGATCACCTCGCAGGAGGATGACCCGGACAACCGCGGTCGCCGTCGCCAGGTGATCCGCACGGAAAACGGTCCGCCGATCGCGGTGACCCTGCTGCCCCGCCGGCCCCTCCAGCCGACCCTGACCAACCAGACCATCCGCGCCAAACCGGGGGAAAAGGGCACCTTGTCCCTGCGGCTCAACCGCCAGGGGTTCTACGGGTCGGTCCGCCTCCTGTGCCCCGAGTACATGCTGGACACCACCGTCGCGGCGGAAACCGAGGAGGCCCCCATCGAATTGACTCTGCCCGAAAACGCCCGCGCGGGTGCCAAATCGCTGGTCATCCAGGCCACCTGCGACGCGCTGCCGGGCCATGCCCTGGAGCAGGAAATCCGGCTGCAATTCAACCTGGCCACACCCAGCCCGCGGGCCCGTTAAAAAGGAAAGGGGCCCGGCGAAAACCGCCGGGCCCCTTCCCTTTCCGGTTGATTCGACCCTTATTTTTTGAACCCGTCGGCCAGGGGCGCCTTGGTGTCACCGGTGGCTGCCCATTCCACGCCGCGGATCAGCAGCGTCTGGAAGCCCGGGCAGGCCATGGCGGTAGGGTCGTGCCCCAGCACATTCTCCACCACGCGGCCCTTGCCGTAGGCGGCGGTCCAGACCATCGGCTCGTGCTTGCCGCTGTTCTTGGGATCGATGGATGCGTCGGAGTAGGCGGTGGCCAGCACCACGCTGTCGGGGAACATCACCGAGTTTTGGTAGAGCTCATCGATCTGGTGCTTGAACTCGCCGATGCCGGCGGTGATGGGGTGCTCCTTGCGCACGGTCACGGTGAACTCGTGCTTCTTGCCGTGGTTGCCCTGCTTGCGCCAGCCGCCCGCCAGGGCCTTCTCATATTCCTTGTTCAGCGGGTTGTCTGCGGTGAAGGCGGAGGAGGACCAGTGGTGCACATACAGGCCCTTGCCGGCCTTCACGGCGTCGAGGAAAGCCTTCTTGTTGTCATCCGTCCAGACGCTTTCGGGGTTCTCCTTGGCGCCCTTGGGCGTGTCACGGTAGTTGAGGACCAGCACATCGTACTTGGCCAGATTGTCGGCGGTGAGGTCCTTGCCGGGCTTCTCGGTCAAATCCACGCTGTGGCCGGCCTTGGCCAGCAGTTCCTTGATCAGGGGCGCCGTCTTTTTCCACTCGTGGAACTCGTCGCCGGTGATCACCAGCACCTTGGCCGCATGGGAGGGACCGGCGAGGACCGCGACCGCCAAACCGGCGCACAGGCTCCAGAACCAACGCTTCATGACTCGTCTCCGTGGTTTGCAACTTGGTAATACATTGGGAAGGCGCTTCCACGGCTTGAAGATACGCCAATCCCATCGGGGCGCAAGCGGTTAGAGTGTCACCAACCTCCCGGAGCACGCACCATGACCCGGTTTTTCCTGGCCGCCTGCCTGGCCTTGCCAGCGTTGCCTCTGGCGCAGGGTGCCGAGCATCCCCCGCGGGCGACGGCGAACCCGTCGCGTTCCGTTACGCTGGCGCCGACCGCCATGGTCTGCGCCTGCCACCCGCTGGCGGTGCAGATCGGCGTGGATGTGCTCCGCCGGGGAGGCAACGCCGTGGACGCCGCCGTGGCGGTCAACGCGGCGTTGGGGGTGCTGGAGCCGATGTCCTGCGGGATCGGCGGCGACCTGTTCGCCATCGTCTGGGACGCCAAAACCGGCAAGATCCACGGGTTGAACGCCAGCGGCAGGGCGCCCGCCCTCGCCACCCGGGATTATTTCTCGTCGCGGGGCATGTCGGAGATCCCGGTCTACGGTCCGCTCAGTTGGTCGGTACCCGGCTGCGTGAACGGCTGGGACGCGCTGCTCGGCAGGTTCGGGACCAGGCCACTTGGGGAATTGCTGCAGCCCTCGATTGATTACGCCGAAAAGGGCGCACCCGTGCCGGAGGTGGTGGCCGGCTACTGGAAAGCCTCGGAAAAGCGGCTTCATGGCGACCCGGGCTCGGCCAAGGTGTTCCTGCCCGGGGGCAGGGCACCCAGGGCCGGCGAGCTGTTCCGGAATCCATCCATAGCCTCCAGCTACAGGCTGCTGGCGCGGGAGGGGGCCTCAGCCTTCTACCGCGGGGAAATCGCCCGCAAGCTCGACGCCTTCTCCCGGGACAACGGCGGGCTGCTGCGCCTGGCCGACCTGGAGGGCGACAAGCCCACCTGGGTCGACACCGTCTCGGCGACCTATCGCGGCGTGGAGCTCCACGAGCTGCCCCCCAACGGCCAGGGCCTGGCGGCGCTCCAGATCCTCAACATGCTGGAACCTTTCGAGATCCGGAAGATGGGTTTCGCCTCGCCGGAATACTGGCACCTGTTCATCGAGGCCAAGAAGCTGGCCTTCGCCGACAGGAGCCGGCACTACGCCGACATGGAATTCAGCCGGGTCCCCCTGGGGGCCCTTGCCTCGAAGGAATACGCCCGTTCCCGCTCCGCCCTGATCCGGCCCGACAGGGTGCTGGGGGATGTTCCGCCCGGTGACCCGAAGCTGGGCCGTTCCGACACGACCTACCTCTGCGTGGTCGACAAGGATCGCAACTGCGTCTCCCTGATCCAGAGCAACTACAACGGTTTCGGCTCGGGCCTGGTCCATCCCGAGCTGGGTTTCGGCATGCAGAACCGGGGGACCCTGTTCTCGCTGGATGAGAATCACCCCAACCGCCTGGAGCCGGGCAAGCGCCCCTTCCACACGATCATCCCCGCCCTTGCGATGAGGCAGGGCAAACCCTGGCTGGTCTTCGGGGTGATGGGCGGGGACATGCAGCCCCAGGGGCACGCGCAGGTGCTGGTGAACCTGCTCGACTTCGGCATGGACCTGCAGGAGGCGGGAGAGGCCCCTCGGGTCGAGCACACCGGCTCCGCCACACCCACTGGCAAGCCGGCCAAGGGTGCCGGCACGGTGCTGGTCGAGGAGGGGATGCCGTCATCGGTGATCGACGGGCTCCGGAAAAACGGCCACTCGGTGCAGATGGTGCGGGTGAACGGCGGGGGGTACCAGGCCATCCTCATCGACCCCGAGACCTCGGTCCTGCATGGCGCCAGCGAACACCGCAAGGACGGCATGGCCGCCGGGTACTGACGGTAAACATGCGCCCCGGCAGGGTTGGTGTGCGGACCGCCACAACCCTGCCGGGACTCCACTTTCAGGTTCCGCCCGGAGCCCACCGGGGCCGGTCACAGGTCCCGGTCATCTTGCAAATGGTCGAACAGTGTCGGACCGGCGGGCGGGGCCGGACGCTTTGGCCGCCTGGCGCGGAACAATGGTTCCTTGCGGCGTGAACCGTGCCGGAGGTACACCGCCCCGGTGGAGGCCTTGGCCTCGGCCGTCTTGCGGATGGAGTAGAGGTGGTCCGTCATCTGCCGCGCCCTGGCGGCAAACGGAACCACAGGTTGCGGGTAATCCGGCAAGGGTTCCCCGCCTTGAATCCTCCCGGCCGGCTGGTCGCGCAGTTCGGGCAACCAGCGCCTGACAAACCGGCAATCGGGATCCCAATCGGCCAGTTGCTTGGTCGGGTTATAGACCCGGATCGCGTTCCAGCCCACCACCCCGGCTTGCATCTGCAACTGGTTCAGGTGGATGCCCGGATCATAGTCCCGGAAGACCCTCGCCAGATGCGGGTGGATCAGCCGCCAGTCCAGGTGCAGGACATGGCACGCGAAGCTCACCACCATCGCCCGCATGCGGAAGTTGACGAAGCCGGTCGCGGCCAGGCACCGCATCACGGCATCCACCAGCGGATAACCGGTCCGGCCCTCCCGCCATGCGGCATGCAATCCCTCGTTGTTTTCGTAGGGCACATCCCGGTAGCAGGGATGAATGCCGCGAAACTCCAGCTCGGGCTCCGACTCCAGGCGCTGGGTGAAATGGTCCCGCCAGTGGAGACGGCTCAGGAAAGCCTGAAGGCTTTTCCGCCAACGACCGGCATGCGGCTCCGCCGGATCCAGTTCTGCCAGGCGGGCCCGTACTTGGTGCCACACCTGCCTCGCCGTGATCGTGCCCCAGGCCAGGTGCACACTCAGCCTGGAGCCCGCTGTGAATGCCGAGTTGGGGGAGCTGATGCCTCCCCGATACCAGAGGCCGCGGCGCCCCAGGAAATCCTCCAGGGTGTTGCGGGCGTCCGCCTCGCTCACCGGTTGCCAATCCCCGACGGGTGCCACCCGCAAAACCCCGGGAAATCCCGTCGAAGCGGCCAGTTCCCTCAGGCCGGCCGACTGGTGGATGGCGGGAACCGGCAAGGGGCCGCAGGCCGCGATCCGCGATCGCCACATTTCCCCCAGCCTGTCCCGGTTGACACCCCCACGACGCACGCTCGATTGCGGGAACTCGCGGTAGGTGATCCCCCTCTCGCGGCACCATTGCGCGACCGCCAGGTCGCGGCGGTAGGTGATGGCATTGCCGATCTCCTCGTGGGCGAACAGGTGCGTGAACGGCAGCCGTTCGCGGAGCTTGGCCAGCTTGTCCACCACCTCCCCGTGGGCAATGAGGATATCGGCGCCCATTCGACGGAGCTGGCAACGGAGATGCTCCACCGCCTGCCACTGGGCGTGCTGATGCATCGCCGAAGCATCCTCCGCCCCCAACACGCTCGGTTCAAAACAGAACAGGGGCAGGGTGTCGAGGCCGAGCCTTTCCGCCTCGGTGAGGCAGGCATTGTCCGCCAAACGGGCATCCCGCTTGACCCATATCACCGCGGTCCCAGGGGTCATGGGGTACCCCGACCAAAACTTCTGGCAGCATGGGACTGGGCCGGCATCTTCGGTTCCAGTGGGGTTGCCTTCTGAAAGGGGCCCGGGCGGCTGTCCGGAACTCTAAACCAACACCTTGATTCATAGCGGTGACGGACAGCCGGGCACCTTCCAAAGCCAATGCCCCCAGCCGCGTTGGCTTCGGGTATCCCTCGCGCGCGGCCTATTGCCCGGGGCAAACGGCAATAACAATCACAAGACAAATGGTGAAATGGGCAATCAACTCACAGGGAGGTCAGGCGACACAGGGTCGCCTCCAGTTCATCTTTTCGGGCCAAACCATCCAGCCAATCACGGGGTATGCCGCTTTCGCCCCAGCAGGCCCCGGCGATCTGTCCGCAAATGGCGCCGGTGGTATCGGCATCGTCCCCGAGGTTGACCGCCTTCAGGACCGCCTCCCCGAAATTGGTTGAGTGCCAAAAGGCCCAGAGCGCGGCTTCCAGGCTTTGGAGCACCCGGCCCGAGCCCCTGATTTCCGGCGGCTGCTTGCCGCGAAAGCTGCCAAGGGCCACCGGTTCCAGGCCCGGGGACACCCGGCCGGCGGCGCGCAGGCTCGCCAGATGGGACCAGTCGGGCGAAAGCACCTCCTGCCGCGGGATGCCGGCAAGCAAGCCCCCCATCACCAGGCCCAGGTAGGCGCAGGCGGAGACACAATCGGGATGGGCGTGGGTGGGCAGGCTGGAATCGGCGCATAACCCGGCCACCGCCAGGGGCGATTCGTGGAACAACCCCGGGAAGGCGACCGGCACGGGGGCAAGTCGCATGATGGAACCGTTGCCGATGGCATCGGGGCCCGTGGCTCCGGAATTCCTGGCGTCGCCCGTCTGCTCGAACCGGGTGAGGCCACGGATGGTGGTGGTGCCGATGTCAAAACAGGTGCCGTTGACCGAGTATTCACCCCGGCGCCACCAACGCACATAGCGGCGGGCCTGGTCATTCAGGTCCCAGCCGACCGAGGCGATGCTGTCCGCCAGCGCGAGCGCCATGCTGGTGTCATCGGTCCACTCCCCCGCTTCCAGTCCGTGCGGGCCGCCGGCCCGGAAACCGGTCACCGGCTTGAAACCGCCTGGCGGCCTGAATTCCACGGCGGCCCCCAAGGCATCGCCCACCGCCAGTCCCAGGAAGCAGCCGCGGCGCCGGTCGATCATGGGTCAACCCGCCACGCGGCCGCCGCCTCCTCGATCGTCAACCGGTGCAGGCCGACCAGTTCGTGCCGGGACAGGTCCGGTCCCACATAGCCGCCGGCCAGCGCGAAGGCGACGGGTATCCCCCGTTCCCGGAAAAATTTGAAGACCATCCGCTCGCGCTGCTGCAGCACCTCCCGTGTGATCCCGTTCCTGCCACCCGTGTCACATCCCTCGAATGGATCCATCCCCGCGTTGTAGAGCACCAACCCTGGCGATTCCAGGATCGATTCGCGTATGCAACGGTCGATGGTCTCCAGATACTCCGCGGACCGGTCCACCATCACCAGGGTGGAGTTTGCGTCGGAGTCATACCGGTCGAAGGCGCTCACGGAGATATCCATCTGCCGAATGGCTGGCTCACCCTGGATCAACGAGGCGGTGCCACCGCCGCAGTGCGCGTCCAGATCCAGGATCAGCACCAATCCTGCGCCCGCCTCCAGGGCGCTCCTGGCGGCGATCACCAGCCCGTTGAAGGTGCAGTAGCCCGCACCCCGCGCCCGCTTGGCGTGGTGCAACCCGCTTGAGAGCGAACCGGACACACCCTGCCTGAGGGCTTCGAGCGCTGCGGCCACCATGCCACCGTTGCTGGCGCAGACGGCGGGGAACAAGCCCGGCCCCCACGCGAATCCCTGGGACTGGGCCAGCCCCGACGGTTGGCCGGTACGGACAGCCGCGATGTATTCCGCGTCATGGACCATCGCCAGCGCCTGTTCCGTCAAGGGCCGGGGTTCCACCGTCTCCACGCCGGGAATGGCAACATGCGCCAAGGATTCGGCGATCCAGCCGGCCTTGCGGGTGGTGTCGAACTGGTGTTCCGAGCCCAGGTACTGCTCGCTGAAAAACAGGCGCATTGCCAAATACTTTCCCTTTGAAAAAAGACTAACAGGATTCCTTATAAACTATTGGGAATCCATCCCTGTGTTTTCTTCCCACATTTCTGGCGGTGCCCCCTTCCGTGGCTAGGCTATTAGCCAACTAATCGATAATGCGCTGACA
>JAFMJU010000051.1 GCA_017853285.1 Gemmataceae bacterium | reverse complement strand
GTACAGGTGGCGGCGATGACTCCGGCCGGGATGGGCAGGGAGCCGTACTGCTTCTGCAGCAGCACCGGCAGCGCGCTGACGGAGCTGCACGCCGCGATGGTCTCCAGCACGAACCGCAGGGTGGTGACCCGCTCCCGGTCGCCCTTCGGCAAGGGGGCCACCACCACCACCGGGGCGGGCGTCTCCAAATGGGTTGAAACCGGCTCCCCCAGCAACAGGGAACACCCATGGCGCGAAATGTCCACAATCCGTCCCGGGTAATCGACCCCGTCACCGCCAAACAAAACCACCTCATCGCTGGCCTTAACCCTTGAAACTAAAAGATGTTGCGTTTCATCTTTGCCCAGGGCAACCAAACCCGGGGCCAGGGGAACATCCGTATGGAATCTCTTGCTCATGGTTGTTATCAGCTCCCCCGACCGTCACAGCGCGGAGATTGTAAATGAAACGGGACTCGCAAGACAGCCAGGCGCAGGCCGTTCTCCCCCCTGGGTTCTGGTCCCAGGCGCCCTCGGACCAGTTGCACAGGCTCGAGCAATTATTGCAGCAATTCCTGACACTTCCCGGATTTCAGCAGGGTACTCCTGGCGCCTTTTCCCAGCCCGGAAACCCGCCCCTGCCATCGCCTTCCCAACCGTCGGTCGCGACCCACCAACCAATCAGCAATTCCCCATCCCAACCAGCTTCAACTTCTGGAACCGGGTGGGCCCCCTCGGGGTCAACCTGGGGCCCACTCGCGGAAGCCTGGAAGCATGTCCAGCAGGAAAAACAGTCGTTTGCTCCCCGGATGGATTCACCCCCGGCCAGGCCCGTGGTTCCTGCAATCGCGGCCCCGCAGCCAAGCCAGGAACTCCCTGGAAACATAGCCTGGCATTTCCCCGGGGAAACCGCGGAACCGGATACCCCGATTCCCGCCTGGAATCTGGAAATCCCTGGCGAGATTACCCCCTGGGGGGGTGCCGCACCGGATCATCCTCCGGCCCTGCCTTCCATGGAATCTTCAAACACCTTCAACCACATTCCAGCGGCGAAGCCGCCCCAACCTGGTGAGCAAAAAGCCAGCATCCCGGTTCAGGTTGGTCGCATCCATAAAACCCTGGTATTTGGCAACCGGGTGGTGGATGCCTGCCTGCAAAGGATGGGTTGGCCTGGAAGGGGCCTCCAAAGTTCGTTGGGAAAGTGGAGCCTGGGCCTTACCGGGATTTGCCTGCTGACTTTCGGGACATGGCTTTATTTCCGCGAGGCGGTGGATGAACTGGTAGGCCAGATCGGATTCAGCGAAATGACTCCTCCCTGAGCCGATGCCCCTTCACGCCCTGTTTTCTGCTAAAAAAGAAAACTGACGCGGGGCTGGGCGGAAACTGTTCGCGGACAGTTTGTGCCCGGCCCAACCACCCGTTGCGCTGCTCAGGAAGCGAGGACATATTGCAGGGCCATCTTTCCCCGGGCAAAGACGCTTCCGGAACCACTGAAACACAGGGAATTGGTTTGGGATCTGGAAAAGGCGAACCCGGGGCAATCCCTTCGGGAAGGGTGCCTTCCCGTGAAAAGCCGGACTATGTCGCCGGGTTACTATCCGCGCTTATTCCAGGATTGGGGCAGTTTTACCAGAGGCGGGCCTTCAAGGGTTGGCTGTTCCTCGGCTGCATCTACTTTTTGTTCTTCTACGGGTGGGTACTGGGCGGAAAAAGCAATGTTTACCTGCCCCGGGCGGAGCAATGCGTTCCGTTCAAGACAAACGTTGTCCGGGTGGCCTTCGGTATCCCGTTTCCCAAGCCCCTCTACTACCGTTGGCAATACCTAGGCCAAATGGGAGTGGGATTGGCCGCCTGGCCGGCCATCCTCCAGTGCTACTGGGCGGATGAGGAAAACGAGCCCGATGTCACCCCACCCCTTCTGGGCAAGTACCTCAAGGCGCCCCCGGAGCGCGAATTGAACCGTTTGCAGACCGAAGGTGACGCAAGTTGGGAATTGGCCTGGGTGTTCACTGTTGCCGCCGGCCTGTTGAATCTTTTGGGCATCTACGATGCCCTCTGCGGCCCAGCGGTGATCGCTGACAAGAAAGCTCGCGAGGGCGATCCAAATCCTTCCGCAGCGGGAGGAAACTGACCATGTGGCAGTCCATTTTCTGGCATATTCCAGCCCTGGTGATTCCCGTGAGCCTGGTTTACGGGGCAACCCGTTTTGAAAACCCCAAGGAAATCATCGGCGAGGCCATCCAATGGATCCGGCGGCTGGTGGTGTTTCTGACAACCATCGCCATCGTGGTTCACCTGCTCACCTGGCTTGTCTGATCGGTTTTTATCGCCCTGTAAACGCTCGGGGCCCCCTGGTGATCCAGGGGGCCCCGAGCGTTTTCCAACAGGGTATGGCGACGGTCAGAACGCCGGCATACCGCGGTGATTACTCCTGGGCCTTGGCAACGCCGGTGGCCTCGAAGCGAGCGACGGACTCTTCGCCGGCGCGGACAACCACCTTCTTGGTCATGGTCTGGGGCTTGCCATCGATTTCAACCACGGCGGTGAGCTCGTAGAAGTAGTTCTGGCCGGCTTCGAGAACCGGGGTGGAGAACTCGCGGCGGGCGCCGGAGCTCAGGGTCTCGGTGCCATCGACAACCAGCTTGGCGTCCTGGGGCAGTTCAACAATCACGCGGGCCTTCAGGCCGGTGGAAACCTGGCCCTTGGCGGGGGTGCCCTTGGTGGCGGGAACGGTTTCAACCGCACCCTTGGTGGCGCCACCTTTGATCACGGAGGATTCAATGATCACGCTGCTGCCCATGCAGCCGTAGCAGCCGCTGCAGCCCATGCAGGAGTAGTAGGAGCCGTAGCAGCCGCTGCAGCCCATGCAGGAGTAGTAGGAGCCATAGCAGCCGCTGCAGCCATAGCAACCGTAGCAGGAGTAAACGCTGCCGGTGCAGCCACAGCAGGAGTAAACCACGGGAGCGCACTTGGGGGCGCAGTGGGCGCCGCAGCCGTAGGCCTTGCTGCAGAAGAAGAAATCAGGGGTTGCGGAAGAGCCGATCATTGCGGCCATGACGATGGCGGAAATCATGTTGTGGGAACTCCGAAGGGTGGGGTGAAAAGGTCACGCCAACTGGCAAAATCGCAAGCCGGGGCGTAATGGAAAAGATAGGGGAATTTTTCAGGCAACCAAGGCCAGATCTATGTGGCTCCATTTTATGTATTCCGGTTGGATTCTATGAGCGGAAAAATCGGAACAAATATCCCAATTTGACCTTGGAGATTTTTTCATGAATGTTTCAGCACTTTGGTAGATTCAGTCCATGAGCGCACCTCAACCACTCTCCAGTAAGATATATTTTGATTACAATGCTACTGCCCCGGTATTTCCCGAGGTGGGTGCGGCGATGCTCCCTTGGCTGACGGGACAGGTGGGCAACGCCTCCAGCAAGCATGTCTTTGGCAAGGAGGCCAAAACAGCGGTTGAGACGGCTCGCGGCCAGCTCGCCCGACTGATTGAGGCGGATCCGTCAGAAATCATCTTCACCTCGGGGGGGACTGAGGCTTCCACTTTGGCCCTGAGGGGGTTTGCCCCACCTCGGGGTGGCCTCCTTGGGAAAATTTTCAACCCTTTCCGGCTTTATCTCAGCCCGGCGGACCACCCGGTCAGTATCGAGACCGCTTTGGCCCTGGCCCAGGAGGGAAAGGTGAGGATCCGTTGGCTCCCCCTCGACGCGGAGGGAAGGGTGGACCTCACCCGGGCCCGAGGGATGATTCGTGCGTCCAAAGGCCTGGCCAGCGTTCTGGTGGCCCACAACGAGTCAGGAACCCTTCAACCGGTGCGGGAACTGGCGGACCTGTGCCACAACCGTGGATTGTTGCTCCATGCGGACGGTGCCCAGGCTGTTGGAAAAATCCCCTGCTCGGTGCGTGAATTGCAGTGCGATCTACTGACAATCGCCGGGCACAAAATGGGAGCCCCCCAAGGGATTGGGGCGCTTTTTGTGCGCCAAGGCCTGCAACCCAGGCCCCAAGTGCAGGGCGGGGGACAGGAGCGGGGCCTTCGGGCTGGCACCGAGCCTGTCGCCCTGATTGTGGGCCTGGGAAAAGCGGCTGAAATAGCCCTGGAAACCATGGCGTCGACCAACACTCGTCTGGCAACCCTGAGGGATTCGCTTTGGGGCAGATTGCGCGTCATTTTTGGCTCTGAAATCCTTCGCATCACGCATCCCACGCTCGCGTTGCCCAACACGCTTTTTGTGGCCCTGCGAGGAATGGACAGTGGCACCCTTTTGGCGGATATACCGCTGCTGGGTGCCTCCACGGGTTCGGCATGCCACGATGGCCGTCACCAGTCCCGCCTGCTCGGGGCGATGGGTGTGGACGCTTCATGGCACAAGGGGACCCTGCGTCTCAGCCTGGGACGCGGCACCACGATGGAAGACATTGAAACGGTGGCCACCTGGCTGGAATCGAGGGCCCATCGAACGGCTTGAAAATCAGCCCGGAGTAAGCCATCCGGCCATGAGCAGGCTAACCAGATTGAAAAGCGCATGGACCACCACGCACGCCACCAAAGGCTGCCCGCTGGCACGCATCCAACCCAGCCCAAAAGCAAGCGACATCAGGGCCACCGGAGCCGGCCAGGTGGAGGCGTGGAGGCAGGAAAAAATCTGCGCCTGGGCGATGATTCCGCACCAAACCGCCCGGTTATTTTGGTCCGGGATCGGGGCCAGACAGACAGCCACCACGGGCAAAACCAGAAGTCCGGCCAGCAAACCGCCGTTGAACCATCCATAAAGCCCCTGAAACTTGCCCAAATCCAAGGCAAATCCCAGTAAAAGCAGGCTTACGACCACCCCAACCAGGCTGCGGGTCCCGGCCCGCATTGTGGCCAGCAAAGTCATCAAATAACCTCGGCAAAGGGCTTCCTCCATCACCGGGGCAACCAAACACCCCTGCAGGGCCACCAAAACCATCCCCCATCGACCACCATTCTGCAACAGGGTGCTGAGGGGATGGATTTCGGGTTCCTGCAAGAAAACCCGGTTCAGGCAGAAACCCAATCCCATCCATGCCACATGGCTTGCAACCACCGCGGCCAATCCAATTCCCAGCACCCCCAAGGGGGCGGATCGTTCAGGTTGAAAAGGATGGTTAGGGCACCCGGTCGCCGGATGGCGCATCATGGCCACCAACAGCAGCAATTGGGCTGGAAAAACAAGGAGGGTGGCGGCCCCGGTGGCAAGCAGTTTGGATACTTTTTTCCCTTGGACACCCAGGGGGCCATCGTTCGTTGAAGTACCCGGGTTGGGGCCCGAGAAGTAACCTTTGGCTGCCAGTTCCTGGCCCAGAAAAACCGCCAGCCCGCTTCCAGCCACCCAGAGAAAAAGAACCAGGAACAGGTTGGCCAAGGCGGAAATCGCCGGATGGGCATCCGAAGACGGTCCGGGCGAAACCGGATCGAATGCTCCGGAGCGAGCTTCCGGTAAAGGATTCAGAGGCTGTCGTTCGTCCACCGTTTCATCCATTTGCCGCCAAGGGTTCCACTCGGCCCCGGAACTGGTTCAGATTCTTCCACCTTATGATGCCAGACCGGGGTCGAAACCGCTCCGGTTGGCTGATTCCTTTCCATGGAATAACCTGAACCAATACTTTCGCACCCATTCGCGGACAAACGCTCGCCCATGGCCGACATCCTGAACCGCATCGTTGAGACCAAAAAGCGGGAGGTGGGCGAACTGCTCCGCAGGCGCCCCTTGGCCCACTGGGAAGCCGAGGCCCGGGAAGCCGCCCCTGCCAGGGGCTTTCTCTCCCAAATGGCCCTGCCGGGCATTCGTGTCATCGCCGAGGTCAAGAAGGCGTCCCCATCAGCAGGGGTCCTGAGGGACCCTTTCATTCCCGGGGAGATCGCGAAGTCCTACGCCGGCCACGGGGCCGCCTGCATCAGCGTGCTGACGGACAACGATTATTTCCAGGGAAAGCTTTCCGATCTGGAAGATGTGCGGGCCGCGGTGCCCCTGCCCGTTTTGCGCAAGGATTTCCTCATCGACCCGGCCCAGGTGTTCGAAGCCCGCATCCACGGCGCTGACGCCATCTTGCTGATCGCCGAAATCCTAAGCCCGGGGCAACTGGCCGAATTGCATCAACTGGCCGAAAGCCTGGGGATGGCGGTACTCGTGGAGTTGCACGATGCGGCCAGCCTGGACAAGGTGCTCGCGGCCAAACCGAAGCTGGTGGGAGTCAACAACCGGGATCTGCGCACTTTTCAGGTTCGGCTGGAGCACACCCTGGAAATCGCCGCCAACCTTCCGGCGGAAACCTTGGTGGTCAGCGAAAGCGGGATCAAAACCCCCGAGGATATCCGCTACCTGGTGCGGGGAGGAGTCCATCGATTCCTTGTGGGAGAAGCATTCATGCGCTCGCCATCGCCTGGCCAGCGGCTGGCGGAATTGATCTCGTTATGACCAGCCCGGGGGAAGCGAAGGCCCCCACTTTTCCCATGGCATCCCCACCCGTAGATCCGCCGGACCTGAGCTCCCTTTTCCGGGTGGAGTTGGCGCGGCTTTGGCGGTTTTTTTCCGAAAAAGAAGCACCGCAAACGGCCCGAGGCCCCATTCTGGTGGCGGTGAGTGGCGGCGCCGACAGCATGGCGCTGGCAACCCTTTTCGCCCAACAGGGTGGCAACGGACACGGTGCATGTGCCTGGCAACTGGTGCATGTGCAACACCGCTTGCGTGGCCTGGATAGCCTGGAAGACGAGCGGTTTTTGGTGGAATCGGGGCCGGTATGGAGCCGGTTTCCCAATCCACCTGCCAGTATCGTGGTTTTGAACGGCGTTCCGGAGGGTGGCTGGCCCGCCGGCTCTTATGAGGATGCGGCCCGGTTGGCCCGTTATCGCACCCTGCTGCAACACGCCGCCGCATGGAATGCCGCGGCCATCTGCACCGCCCACACTCTGGATGATCAGGCGGAAACCGTTCTGTTGCGCCTCTTCCGCGGCGCGGGCCTTGCCGGCTTGCGGGCCATGCGTCCGGTTACCTCCTGGTCGGGTACCCCGATCCTGCGCCCGCTCCTTGGCGTTTCCCGTGGCGCCTTGCGGGCATTTTTGGCCAGCCAATCCATCGGCTGGCGGGAAGACGCCTCCAACGCCCAAACCCAGGCGGACCGGAACTTTCTCCGTCACAACATCATCCCGCTGGCCCAGGAGCGGTGGGGCGACAGGGTTCCGCGCTTCCTGGCCCGGTTGGCCCGGCAGGCGGGGCGCTGGGCCGAAGACCGGCAACGGTGGCTGGACAGGTTGATCGCCTCGTGGGAGTTGCCCAAGGCCGGAAACCGTGTGGTCTGGCATTTGGGCAAGGCAAAAATAAAAAAGACCAAAGTTCTTGCGGATTGCCTGCACCGGTTGTGGGCGCGGGAAGGCTGGCCGGCCAGGGAATGGTCGGACCGGCGGTTCCGTCGTCTCGCGCGGTTCATCCGGGGGGAAGCCGCCCTGGAAAACCTGCCGCAGGGATGGGCGATCTATCTTGATGAGCATGTGGTCCGCTTCGATCCGCCTTCCTCCTGGACGGGAAGACCATCGGGCCGGGCCGATTGAAAGGTGCAACACGGATGTCCGTTTCGGCTGTCAGCCAAAATCTCGACCCCAATTCCTCCATCCCCGTGCGTCGCGCCCTGATATCGGTCAGCGACAAGACCGGGCTGATTGACCTGGCCAAAGCGCTGGCGGCCCACGGGGTTGAGCTGGTCTCCACGGGAGGCACCCACAAGGCCCTGGCCGATGCCGGCCTGAAACCGAAGGAAATTTCCGAACTGACCGGATTCCCCGAAGGACTGGGTGGCCGGGTGAAAACCCTGCACCCGTTCGTGCACGGTGGGCTGCTGGCCCGGCGGGGCCTGGCCGAGGATGAACAGTTTGTCGCCGCCCAGGCGATTCCCTGGATCGACCTGCTGATCTGCAACCTGTACCCGTTTGAGAAAGTCACCAGCGATCCCGCCTGCCCGTGGGATACCGCCATCGAGAACATCGATATCGGCGGCCCGGCCATGGTGAGGTCGGCGGCCAAGAACCACGCGCATGTCGCCGTGCTGACCGATCCCTCGCAATACCCGGCCTTTGCCGAGGAAATCGCCGCCGGAAAGGGGACGGTTCGTCGGACAACCTGCCGCAGGCTGGCCACGGAGGCCTTTGTGCGGATCGCCAGCTACGATGTGGCCATCGCCCGTTACCTCGCCAGCAGGCAGGAGGTGGACACAGGCCGGCTGCTGATGGACCTACCCGAGATTTCCAAGCTGCGCTACGGGGAGAATCCGCACCAGTCCGCCTCCCTGTACGGGACCCGGGAGGCCGGCACCCTGGCCGCCTCGGCGGTGCTGCACGGCAAGGAGATCAGCTACAACAACTGGCTCGACCTGGATGCCGCCTGGTCGATTGTCAGCGGGATGGAAGCCCCCACCGCGACGGTGATCAAGCACACCAACCCCTGCGGGGCCGCCATCGCGCAATCGCTGGAAAAGGCCTTCCTCGCCGCCTACGACGCCGACCCCGTCAGCGCCTACGGCGGTATTGTCGGCCTCAACCGCGAGGTGGACGCCGCCACCGCCGAGGCCATGGCCCTGCCCGGCAGGTTTCTGGAGTGCATCGTCGCCCCCGGCTTTACCAAGGAAGCCCTGGAAATCCTGACCACCAAGCCCACCTGGAAGAAAAATGTCCGGCTGGTGGCGGTGGGCGCGCACAGGCCCGCCGGCGGCCACCCGGTGGAGCTTCGCTCGATCGACGGGGGTGTGCTGGCCCAGACCAAGGACCTTGCCAACGAGGGCAGCGCCGGGTGGAAAACAGCCTCCAAAAAGCAACCCAGCGCCGTGGAATCACGCGATCTGGAGCTGGCCTGGAAACTGGTGGCCCAGGTGAAAAGCAACGCCATTGTGCTGGTGAAGGATGGCTGCCTGGTGGGTGTGGGCCAGGGGCAGACCAGCCGGGTGGAATCGGTCAAGCTGGCCATCGCCAAGGCCGGCGAAAAGGCCAGGGGCGCGGTGCTGGGTTCAGACGCGTTCTTCCCGTTCCGCGACGGTGTGGACGAGGCGCTGAGGGCCGGGGTGAGGGCTTTTGTGCAGCCCGGCGGATCGATGCGCGACGCGGATTCGGTCGCGGCCTGCGACGAGGCGGACGCCACCATGATTTTCACGGGCGTGCGCCACTTCAAGCACTAAAAGGCCCGGCGTTTCAGCGGGCTGGAAAGCGGAAGGCGGCGGCGGTGTCCCACGCCCCCTCGCCGCGGGCAAGGGCCTCATCCTGCAGTGCCGCCACCTGGGCGGTCACTCGCAGGGGATTTGCCGCGGCCGCCTCATGCATCAACCGCACATCCTTGCGGGCCATGGCCACGGTGAAATCCGGAGGGCTGAATGAACCGGAGGCCACACGGGCACCCAAGGCCGGCAGGGAGGCGCCGGGATTGCAGTCCTGCAGGGTGATGAGGGAGTCCGCGGGGGAAATTCCCGCCGCGGCGGCCAACCGGAAAATATCGGCGACAATCCCGTATTGGCCCAGGAATGCCAGGTTGCCTATCAGTTTGTGCACGGCGGCCAAATGCGGGCCCTCGCCCAGATTGATCACCTTCCCGGTCATCCGTTCCAAATCCGGCAGCACCCTGACGACCTGATCCTGCCGGCCGGAAACCAGCAAAAAGCCTTCCCCTGCAAGCGCGTTGCCCGGGGACATCATCACCGGGGCGTGCAGATACACCCGGTCGCGCCCTGACCAACGAGCGCAGCGTTCGCCAGTCGGCTCGGGCAAGGTGGTGGAGTGGTCCAGAATCCAGCAGTCTCCCGGTATCAGCCCTGCCAGGGGTTCCAGCGTCTCATCCACCGCCCGGTCATCGGCCAGAATCAGGTGAATCCGGTCCACTCCCGCGACAGCCCCGGCCGGGGTGGGGCAGGGGACCGCGCCAAAGGAACGCAACGCCTCGGCCTTGGCGGGGGTACGGTTCCACACGCGGACCTCGTGGCCCTGTTTCAGAAACCGCCGGACCATGCTGGTCCCCATCAATCCAGCGCCCAGAAAACCGATTTTCATGGCCATGCCCTTTGATTTGCCCCCGTCGGCGGATGATTTCCGCAAGGCGTATCATATCGCCAATCCAACCGGACCTATTGCCCAACGGTCGAGGAAGCTGGATCATGGGGACTTGGACCCGATTCCCCAAGATGGCGGAGCCCCACCATGCGGACCGAAAGCACCAATTCCCCGATGGATCGACGCTCCGCGGTCAAGACCATGGCCGCGGCCGCGGCGGCCTGCGCCATTCCCCAGACTCATTCCCTTGCCACCGAGGCCAACGCCATGCAGGTGATCGACACCCACCAGCACCTTTGGGACATCGAGAAATTCACGCTGCCCTGGCTGCCCAAGGATGGCCCGCTGGCCAAATCGTACGGCCTGGCGGATTACCGCAAGGCCACCGAGGGCCTGAATGTCGTCAAGACGGTCTACATGGAGGTGGATGTCGCCGAAAGCCAGCAACTGGCCGAGGCTGAACTGGTTTCGGGTTACTGCTCCGACCCCGCCACCGGAATGGTCGGGGCGGTGATCTCCGGAAGGCCGGCCTCGCCCGGCTTTGGGGAATATGTGGGGAAGGTGCTAAAGCTGAAGGGGATCCGCGGCATCCGCCAGGTGCTGCATGTGCCCGCCACGCCGTCGGGCTTTTGCCTGGAAAAGGCGTTCATCGACGGCATCCGCCTGCTGGGAAGCAAGGGCCTCAGCTACGACCTGTGCGTGAAGCACACCGAACTCCCCAATGTGGCCAAGCTGCTGGCGGCTTGCCCGGACACCCGGTTCATCCTCGACCACTGCGGCAACCCCGACCTGAAGGACGCCAGCCAGGACCCGTGGAAGAAAAACCTCGAACTGGTGGCCAGGCATCCCAATGTGGTGGTGAAGGTGTCGGGCTTCCTGGCCTCGGCCCCGGGCTTCGGCCAATGGAAACTGGATCAGGTCGCCCCCATCATCAACCACACCATCGACACCTTCGGCCCCGACCGGGCCATGTTCGCCGGCGACTGGCCGGTGGTGCTTTTGGGCGCCTCCTATTCCCAATGGCTGGGAACCGTTCGGGAAGTGGTGAAAAACCGTCCCGAGGCCGACCAGAAGAAGCTGTTCCACGACAACGCCGTGAGGGTGTACCGCCTGGCGTGACCGGGCCGGCCCTCCACACCGCCACCCGCACCCGATTTTCCCGGAAAGCAGCATGCTGAATCCCACTTTGGAAATCCGCGCCGCCATCGAGGCGGCGCGGCTGTCCGAGTCGCGCATCATGGAGTTCTACTCCTCCATGAGCCAGATCGAGGACGCCCAGGCCAACATCACCACGCAGGCCGACCGCGACTCGCAGGACATCATCCTGGGCCACCTTTATCGGGCCTTCCCCTCGGACGGGTTCCTGGGCGAGGAGAACACCGACCTCTACGCCACCCTGCCCAAAACGGGCAACCGTTTGTGGGTGGTGGACCCGATCGACGGCACCCGCGGCTTCGCCAAGAAAAACGGGGAATTCTGCATCATGATCGCCATGGTGCAAAACCACGAGGTGCAACTGGGCGTGGTGCTGGACCCGACCCGCAAACGGCTCACCTTCGCGGAGAAAGGGGCCGGATGCTGGCGTCGCGACGGGCGCATGCCCGACATCCGCTGCGCGGTCAGCCCCAACGGCCACACGGCGCGGCTGACGCTGGCGCGGTCCCGGCCCAAGGTGCCGGGCAAGCTGGAGGGGAAGTCGCTGCTGCTGGCCCCTGAAAAACTGCTGGAAACCTACTCGGCCGGGTTGAAATTCGCCGCCGTGGCGCGCGCCGAGGCCGACGCCTACACCAACGACTACCCCACCTACAACGACTGGGACATCTGCGCCGGGCACATCCTGGTGGAGGAGGCGGGGGGCAGGGTTTCCAGCCTGGCCGGGCGACCGCTTCTCTACGGCGCGCCGGGCTATCAGCAGGATGGCTTCCTGGCCTCCAACGGCCTGTTGCACAACGCGCTTCTGGCCAAGATCCGGCCGAAGGGCTGAGCCGGTTTCCTAGCGGGCCGTTCCACCCAACGGCGGGGGCCCCTTGATCTGGGCCAGCCGGGCCTGGGCGGTGTCGGCGTGGCGGCTGCCCGGGAAGGTGACCAGCACCTTCTCGAGATAAAACACACCTTGCTGCGGATTGCCCTTGCCGATCCAGGCGTCGGCCAGATTCAGGTACAGGCCCGCCAGCTTGTCGGCGGACTGCTCGGCCACCAGCCGGAGTTTGTCCGGATCATTGCGGATCGACTGGACCTCCTCCTTGGCCATTTTCGCCTCGTCGGATTCTGGAAACTGGGCCAGCAGCCGTTCGGAGGTTTCCAGCAGACCGGCGAGATGCCCCTGCCTTTTTTCCTCTTCCATCTGGTCCGCCAGCAGTTTGGCCGCGGACTCCATGCCAGGTTTGCCGGCGGGGTCCGAACTGCGCGACGCCAGGGTTCCCTTGGCCAGGTCCCGGGCCGGGGTGCCCTCGGTGGTGGAATCGGGCAGGCTGTCGGCGCGCCCTGGCCTTTTGCGGCCCGGGTCGTTGGCGCCCAGCGGGCCGCCACGCGCGATCGTTTCGGCTTCCAACTCCTGCTGCAGGGCCCTTGCCTGGGAATAGACCGGGCCGCGGAATTCAGATTCGGTGATCAGCCGCAGCAAAACCGAGGCCCTGTCACGGTCCTGGTTCGTCCGAGCCTTGCGAGCCTCCTCCAGGGCGCCGGCCAGCCAGGCGGGGGCCTCGGGGCCCAAAGCCGCC
>JAFMJU010000521.1 GCA_017853285.1 Gemmataceae bacterium | reverse complement strand
GGCTGGTGCTGACTGGGCCGGGTGAGTGACCGTGGGGAGGCTGAACCCGTGCACTTCCGCGCACGGCTCGCCTGAGGACAAAAGAAGAAAACTGGTTCAGGTGCTGTGGTTGGTGTTGGGTTTTGTCAGCGTCGGACAGGAGGCGGGCTGGTTGGTGGTTGATGGGGGTGCGGGGTTTTGGCGGGTTGTGGGCGCCCGGCATTTGCCAATGCCGGCTCGGAAGACTGGGGGAGAGATTAGGCTAGCCCCCAACGCCAGTTGGGGGGGTGACTGGTGCAGACGGGAGGCGGGCTGGTTTTGGCGGGGGCTTTCAAGGTGCTGCGTGGGAGGCAGACACCCCCCGTCTGGCGACGGGGGCTTGCCAAGGCAGAAGCGGGTGTGTTCGGGGCTGGGGTTATGAGGGATGATGGGGGTTGGGGGTCGGGTGGAAAAAACGTGTAAGGTTTTTGGCTTTGGCGTGTTGTATCTGCAGGAGAGTGGCGCATGCAGGGCTGGCCGGAAACACGCGACACGCTGTTGGCGCGGCTGCGTGATCCGGCGGACTTGCAGGCGTGGAGCGAGTTCACGCGGCTGTATGAGCCGGTGATCACGCGGTTTGTGGCGGGGCGGGGGGTGCAGGCGGCGGACGCGCAGGACATCTGCCAGCATGTGCTGTGGGCCGTGGCCCGGGCGGCGGATGACTGGCCGGGCCATGCGGAGCCCGGGCGGTTCCGCAAATGGCTGGCCACCGTCACCCGCAACGCCACGCTGAATGTGCTGCAGCGGGAACTGAAGCACCGGGGCTCGGGCCGGTCGAGCGTGTGGGATTACCTGAACGCGCTGCCGGCGCCCGACGAGGATCTGGACCGGGCCTGGGAGATGGAACGGCTGGACCAGATCTACCGCGCGGCGGCCCGGGTGGTGGAACCGCGCTTCAGCCCGGAGGTGTGGCAACTGTTCCACCGCACCACGGTGGAGGGGGAGCCGGTGGAAGCGGTGGCGCGGGAACTGGGCAAATCGCCCGGGGCGGCCTACACGGCCCGCAGCCGGGTGATGAAGGCGCTGCGCGCGGTGGCGCTGGAAATGGAACAGCGGGAATTTCAAACCGAAGCGGACAGGCCGGGAACCGGGCCACGGGAAGGGGAGGAGACGGCATGACATCCCCGCAGACGCCGACGGGTGATTGCCCGGTGGAACAGGTGGAGTTGCTGGCGCAGGGACCGGCCGACCAGCCGGTGCCCGAGGAGCTTTGCCGACATTTGGAGCAATGCGCCGATTGCCGGGCCCGGCTGGAGGGTGCGGCGGCGCCGGAGATCGACTGGGCCCGGGTGCGGCGGGCGCTGAAGGAACAGCCGGCTCCGGAAGAGGGTGACGAGGGCCGGGGTGGTCTGTCTTTCTCGCTGCTGCGGTTGCTGGGGCCGAGTGATGACCCGAGCGTTGTGGGGAAGATCGGACCGTTCGAGGTGACCGAGGTGATCGGCTCGGGCGGGATGGGGATGGTGCTGAAGGCGCGGGACCCTGCCTTGGACCGGCATGTGGCGATCAAGATTCTGGCGCCGCACCTGGCGTCTTCCGCCACGGCGCGGCGGCGGTTCGCCCGGGAGGCGCGGGCGGCGGCAGCGGTGATCCATGACCATGTGATCGCGATCTACCAGGTCTCGGAACACCACGAGTTGCCGTACCTGGTGATGCCCTTTCTGCCCGACCCGTCGCTGCAGCAGCGGCTGGACCGGGACGGGAAGCTGGACCTGGAATCGGCGTTGTCGATCGGGCTGCAGGTGGCCGGGGGACTGGAGGCGGCGCACGCGCAGGGGCTGATCCACCGCGATGTGAAGCCGGCGAATGTGCTGCTGGCCAAGGGGACGGAGCGGGCGATCATCACCGATTTCGGGCTGGCCCGGGCGGCGGATGACGCGTCGCTGACGAGCAGCGGGGTGCTGGCGGGCACGCCGCACTACATGTCGCCCGAGCAGGCGCGAGGGGAGCCGGTCGATTTTCGCAGCGACCTGTTCAGCCTGGGGAGCCTGCTGTTCGCGATGCTGGCGGGGCAGCCGCCGGTGAACCGGGAACTGGGCAGCGAGACGATCCGGGTGATCGGCACCGAGCCGATGCCCCGGTTGCGGACGGTGGTGGCGGACGCGCCGGAGTGGGTGGAGCGACTGGTGAGCTGGCTGCACGAGCCCCGGGCGGAGGAAAGGCCGGAAAGCGCCCGGCAGGTGGCGGAAACGCTGGAGCAGTGCCTGAAACATGTGCGCAACCCGCAAGCGGAAGGGTTGCCGGATCGATTGACCCGCGCGGAGGAGACGGAGATGGGCCACCCGAAGGATATGCGGTTGTTCTCGCTGATTGCGCTGGGTCTGTTTTTGGCGGTGTTTTTGACCCCGCCGCTTTTGGCTATGACCACGCGCGACGAATGGGCGCTGGCGTTTGGCGGCGTTGCGGCCTGCCTGGCGCTGTTTTTTGGGTGTTTGAGCTGGGGCGAACGCATCAGCCGGGTGGTGGTGAAGACGCTGGGAGGGGTGGTGGTTGTAGCTGGGTTGGGGCTAGCAGCGACTTGGTTTTATATGAACCAACAAGACAGCCTGTTCCAAGAAGCTAATCGCAACGCGATGCAGCGTGAGATCATCTCCGCTGAAGCACAGCAAAAGCTGATCGACAAAGCTGTGGCCTTGCAAAAACAACTGAAGGAAGCGGAGAAAGAAAAAGCTGGTCCAAAAGGGAAAGACCCTCTGTCGGGTGGAGGAATGCCCGGTATGGAGGGGCCGCCGGGAGGGATGGCAGGCCCAGTTGCAGGAATGCCGGGCATGGGGATGGGTGGGCCGCCGGGAATGGGTCGAGCATTGGTTGGGAATGCGGGTGCCGATAATAGAAATTTTGAGGATGAATTGAA
>JAFMJU010000520.1 GCA_017853285.1 Gemmataceae bacterium | reverse complement strand
GGGCCTTGTCGGGCGTTCCTGGCCGGAAAGCGGAGTCCCGGAGCCAAGCCATTCCTCAAGGTTGTTCTCCCCTGAGCCGTCCTCGGCAATGGCCCCCAATGCTGAAACGGGATCGCTTTTTTTTGTTCTGTATTTGCGGTGGACAAGCCAACTCTTTTTTTGAGCAAGGTTGGAGATGGATTCGCTCACCTGCCTGATTTGTTCCGGGTTCAGGAACGCCTCGTAGACAAGTTTGCAGGCTCTCCCTTTTGTTCCCGGTGGCAATGCCTTCGCTGCGGTGAGGCGAAGGCCGGATGGACAAAATCGTCGCAAGGTTTCAATCAGGTTTTCAGGCGACTCCTTTCCGAGAACCTCCACTTCAACCACCTCGGAAAGCCCCTCCAGGCCAAGTGGTAGGGGGGAGGGACATGAGATTTGGCTGGTAGGCCTGAATTCGCCGGCCATGCGGACCTTCAAATCGGCCCGACGGCACATTCGGGTCAGGAAGCGAAGGAGATCGTGATGGCTGAGAAAGGCAAAGTCGCCTGTTTTTTCAAACCGCAGGCGAATCACAACCGGACTGGTTGGTTCAGTGGGGGGAGAGTCAGGTGGCATCAAGCCAAGCGAATCCATCCGTTAGATTCCCCTGCGGGGAGGATGGAGCGGTCCGGATAACCTTCAGATGATACGGAAGAAAGGAGGGGCAGTCCGGCCTTATCAGGCCAGCCGGCGAATTTCTGGGCGGAGATAAAAACGCGCCAGATTCAATCAAACCCTCTCATTCCAGCATTGGCGTCCACGGTGTGGAGACCTAATGTTCCGTGTTTTCTGGGCCACCATGGGCGCTCACCCGATTTCACAAGGCGAGCCACCCAGACCGGCATCCTCTTTATGTCGTTGTGTTTCTTGTTCCAATTATGGAAGGGCTCAATCCGGTGCACGCGACCTGGAGAGCACCAACTCCCATCTATATCTAGAATCCCATTCTTCAGAACCACTTGCAAGGGCAAAGTTTGTGGCACAATCCAGTAGGAAGGATTTCGTAGTCCGGTTTACTCGCAGTCGCCGGGAAGTTTGTCGGTTTCAATAACTTGAGCCAAGGCTAGTAGGGCTTCTTCCTCATCAGGCCCGTTGGCTTCGAGGGTCATTTGTGCCCCTTGGGTTGCCCCCACCAGCATCAGATCCCACATGCTTTTTCCATTGATCACCCGTCCCTCCCAGGTTACTTGGATTTCTGATTGGAATCGGTTTGCGGTTTCGGCAAATACCGCCTTCGGCCTCATGTGGAAGCCCAATGGGTGGCCAACTTGAACATTTCGACTAAGCATGGGTACCCGAATTATTAAACCGGTTGACTCTAGCCGGAAATCCTTTTGAACCCCAAAAACAATGGGATCTCAGGTTCCCGGGGCATTGTCCAACAGGTTTTCCAATTGCTCCCGAGAGGTGCATTTTTTCAATTGGTTCACAAAATCTTCCCGTCTCAGCGCGCTGGAAACATTTTCCAGAGCCCTGAGGTGATCACCAGGCCTGTCATGGGGGCTGATGATCAGGACAATCACATGGACGGGTTTTCCATCCTTGCTGTCAAAGCCTAAGCCCTCCGGAACAATGCCGATGGTTCCAATGAGGCGTTCAACGCTTGTGTGGCGCGCGTGGGGGATAGCCACACCGCCGCCGATTCCGGTGGTTCCAAGGGTTTCCCGCTTGAGAATCGCGCGGACAATATTTTCGAATTCCGGAGCCTGAACCCTGCCTGAATCAACAAGGCTGTTGACCAGGATCCGGACAGCCTGTTCCTTGGTTTCCGCCCTTAAGTCCGGAACCAAGGAATCCTTGACTACGAAATCAACGAGCCGCATGCGTTGGGTTCACTTCTGCTCGGTTTCGGAGGATTTTTCACGGCCGGTGTTTCCGGCGTGCGATTCACGGCGATGATCCTGCACCTTTTCCTTGTAGCGTCGGATTTGCATGGAAATCTTGTCAAGACCCAAGTCAACCGCGGCCATCAAGTCCGGGTTGGACTCCTTTGCCACAAAATCATGCTTGTGTTCAGCTTGGACCAGAAACTCCACAAGGTGTTGCTCCCTTTGATGATCCACCGTGACCTCGATCATGGTCAAGCGATCGAACAAATGAGTGAGTTTCGAAGCTTTTTCCTTGATTCGGTCCTGGATTCCATCAGCCAAATGGCCATGCCGGGTTGAAACCTTTATTTGCACAAATCACCACCTTGTTTTTGGAATCATGCGGGGACAGGCGTCCTCGCCAAATTGGGACCGGATCCCCCGAACTGGTAACTATTTCAGCTTAGATGGATGGACGACAGCGGACAACCTTGGGAGTGCGGTTCAGGAGCGGGCCATGGGATGCGCAAGGGAAATCCATGCGGCCCGCGCCTTGGAACTTTCAACGCAACGGGTGATGAAATTCATGCCATCAACACCGTCCAGGACATTTGGGTAGAGGCTTTTCTTCCAATCGGGTGTTCTACCGGCCTTCCTTTCGGCCATGGCATCAAAAACACCCGCGTAAATGTTGGCGAATGCTTCAAAGAAAGCTTCCGGATGGCCGGAAGGAAGGCGGGAACTGGCTTGGGCGGAGTCGCCCAGGTACGGACCACCGGCCCGGGTGTAAATTTGATGGGGTTGACCGTTTTTGCGAACGATCATTTTGTTGGGCTCTTCCTGATGCCATTCCAGCGCGCCGAGCGTTCCATCCACCTCAACCCATAGGTCGTTTTCCCGCCCATGGCTTATTTGGGATGCGGTGACCGTGGTCAGGGCCCCACCCTTCATCTGGATGACCGCGGTCCCGTAATCATCCAATTCCCTGCCGGGTTCAAATATTTTCAATGTGCAGCTGACTTGGTCTGGCTGTAGGCCCGAAAC
>JAFMJU010000050.1 GCA_017853285.1 Gemmataceae bacterium | reverse complement strand
ACGAGGCCCCCTTTTTCTGGCCAGGGACGGATCAACCCGCCCCCGTGGCGCGCCAGGAGGCGGGGTACGCTCCTCTTCAACCAGCCGCGCAGCAGTTCCGACCCTGAACGGCTGAGGGTGTCCACCGGTTTGCCATCCACCCGGGGCAAGGGCAGGGAGGGCATCCCTCCTTCCCCGGAGAGCATGGCCCGCGCGCAGGCGAGCAACGGCCCGTCGAGGGGGTGAACCCGTGCCGTGGTGCCGGCCAAGTTACCCTCATCCATCCCTTTTTCGCCTCCCAAAGGGCGGGTGTCCCTTTCGGGGCCGCCAGCCATTTTCGCCACAACCATTTCGGCGGCCCGTCGGGCCCCATGGCTACAGCATGAAGGTAGAGGCAAGACCGGACAACCCGGGCGATGGCCGGGTTTGGAACCGGGGAAAAATTTGGAAAAATTTTCAATTTACAGCTGGAACATCGGTTTCGGCCGGTTTATAACTCTCCCTTAGCCGGCAGCTGATGCCGTTTGTCATTTACCCGGGCAGGATGCCCGGGGGCGACCCTGGAAGGATCTTTTCACATCATGTTGGCAATCGCACCCGAACTTCCCCGTATCGCTGTTTTCGGCCCCGAGTCTTATTTTTCCGATCGGCGCCATGGCAGCGGCCTCTGGCCCGCGGGTATCAAGTCCGCCGTCGAGGTCGCCGAGGCTGAACCTGTCCTTTTGGGTGACAGGGCTCCGAGCGGTTCGTGGGAAAACGCGCTGCGCGACATGACAGGCGTCATCCTCGCCGGGTACGATGCCCGCGCCCCGCGCGTGCAGGATCTGGAAGAGTGCGCCATCGCCTGCCGCAAGCTGCGGATTCCCACACTGGCTATTGACCATGGCATGCACGCCATGAACTCCGCCTTTGGCGGAACCCTGATGACCGATATCGCCATTGAGGCGCCCGACGCCCTGCAGCACCGTCATCCCCCCGAGCGCGGGTTGCGGCATTCGCTGAGCATCACCCAAGAGAGCCGGCTCTCGCGCCTGTTTGGCGAGGGCGAGGTGATCGTCAACAGCGAGCACCGTCGCTGCATCGGCAAGGTCGCCCGCGCCTTCCGCGTCGGCGCGACGGCCCTCGACGGGATGGTCGAGGCGATCGAAACCTCCCTTGAGGATCCCTGGTGGGCGCTGGGCATCCAGTGGCAACCCGCCTGCTCCACCTCGAGCGGGCTGGATATCCAAGTGTTTCGTTGCATGATCGACTTCGCGAAGGCCCGGCAGAATGGCACCGAGGTCGCCCCGCTCCGAAAGGCTGCCTGACAAGCCTTGAAGGAACAAAAGCAAGGACGCTTTTGTGCAAAAAAAGGTCCCCGGGTTTCAACCCGGGGACCTTTTAATTTCCGACGAGGTAAATCAATTACTCGCTGGGGGGCAGGATCACGGTGTCGATCACATGGATGACGCCATTGGAGGTCTTGATGTCGGCCTTGATGACCGCGGCCTTGCCGTTCAGATATACCTTGCCGTCCTTGACGGAGATCTCGACCTTCTTGCCGTTCACAGTCTTGGCGGCCTTGCCGTCGAGCTTGATCGCGTCTTCAGCCATCACCTTGCCGGCGATGACGTGGTAGGTGAGGATAGCGGCCAGGGCCTTCTTGTCCTTGAGAAGCTCCTCAATCTTTTCCTTGCCAACCTTCTCGAAGGCGGCGTCGGTGGGGGCGAAAACAGTGAAGGGCCCCTTGCCCTTGAGGGTGTCAACCAGCTCGGCTGCCTTCACGGCGGCGACGAGGGTCTTGAAGGAACCGGCGCCGACGGCGGTGTCGACGATGTCCTTGGCATCATCAGCCCGAAGGGCGGGAATGGACAGAACGGTAGCGGCAAACGCCGCGCAAAGCGCGCGAGTGAACATGGGAAACCCCTGATTGTGAGTGAAAGTTCAAACAGTCCCGAAAGGACCAAAGATTAATAGGCGGGTTTGAACAAATGTCAAACCTGTGGAGAAGTTTTTGAAAGTTTTCGGATCAGGGAAGGGCGCCAGGCGCATCCCCGCCTGAACGGCTGGTGCTTGTTCCCGGCGCGGATTTGTCGTCTGAAAGGTCCCGGGGCCGGCTGTCCGGCGTGGCCGGGGATGCTGACTCCGCCAAGCCGTTGACTGGCGTTTCGTTGGTTTCGCGGTCGGATTGGGCGGGGGCGGAGCTTTCCCCCGGACGGAACATGCCCGCCAACAGGACCAGGGTCAGGCCCAGGATCAACCCACAAACCGATTGACGGTGAAACATGGCGGCTCGCCTCCGGTGCAAGCCTTGCTTGCTTCGGAGGCCGGTGGGGTGGTCCTTCCCGGATTCTGGACCTCACCCGATGAATCGGCCCCCGCACAGCCGGCAAAGCCGGAAATGTCGGGGGCCTTGGGGGTGTGGGGCGTTTTTCTAGCGGAAGAAGCCCATCCAGAAGTTGAAGATCTGGGTCCGGTCGGTTTCGGCCTTCACGATCGGGAAGCCGAAGTCGAGAGCGATGGGAACGGGGCCCATCATCGGCACCACCAACCTCAGGCCCACGCCGGCCGAGACCCGGTAAGTGGATATGTCGGAGATGTTCGGCTCCACGGTGCCGCTGTCCACAAAGCCCACCAGGTAGGCGTTGTCGTTGGCCATCACGGGGATCTGGTACTCCAGCGAGTTGAGCCACATAAAGTCGCCGCCCACCATGTAGCCGTTTTCGTTGGGGCCCACGCCCCTGTACTGGAAGCCGCGGATCGAGCGGAAGCCACCGGCGAAGAAACGCTCGTAAACCGGCGTCTCGTCGCCCGCCCAGGAGAACTGGGTGCGGAACGCCAGCACATGGCGGCCCGACCCGTCGGCGCGCTGGTAGGTGGTGAAGTACTTGTTGAATTCGGCGTTGAACAACGGGAAGGTGTAGGCCCCGAACATCTGCTCGTAGCCGAAGTCCAGCAGCGAGCCCTCGGTGGGGCGCAGCAGGCTGTCCCGGCTGTCCCGCACGAAACCGCCGCGGATGCCGGTCTGGAAGTTGTAACCCTCAACCGAGGTGTAGGCCGAGGGTTCCCAGGGCTGCACATTGAAAACGCCCACATTCTCCACGCGCACCGAGGTGTTGAAAGACCAGTACTGGTTCAGCCGGCGTCCCAGCGGGATCTTGCCGCCGTAGCGGTTTTCCTCGTACTCGTTGTACTGCCGGGTGAAGTAGAACGCGTTGGCGCCCAGACTCCACTGGCTGTCGAACAGGAACGGTTCTCGCCAGCTCACGCTGTACCGCTGCAACTGGGTGCCGGGAACCGCCTCGGCGCGGAACTCCTGGCCGCCGCCACGGAAGGCGTTGCCTGTGATCAGGTCCTCGAAACTGGTTGGCAGGCGGGTGATGTCGAAGTTGCGCTCATTGAGCACGATCGAGCCGTTGAGGCCGGCGTCGGAGTTCACGCCCACGCCGAACAGCAGGCTGCCTGTCGTCGTCTCCTGCACCTGGACCAGGATGTCCTTGTAGTCGCTCTCGTTTTCGGGGTCGAGCACCGTCACCGTCGGGTGCACATTCTCGTTGGCCTCGAAGATGTTGAGGCGTGTCAAATTACGCTCGGCCGCCCGCAGGTCGGGGTAGGTGAGCACCTGGCCGGGATAAAGCGGAACCTGCCGCAGGATGACATTCTGCTTGGTGCGCTCGTTGCCCACCACCAGCACCTGGCCCACGCGCGCGGGCTGGCGCTCGGAAACCTCGTACTGCAGCCGCACCAGGCCGGGGGCCTCCTGCACATAGACAGGTTGCGGGTTCACGCGGGCCTCGCGGCCCATGTAGCCGATGTAATCCTCGATGCTGCGCTTGTCGGCGTTGATCTTGGCCTCGCTGAAGAACTCGCCGGCCTTCACCTTGCTCAATTGTTCCAGTTGCTCGGGGGGGACGCTCTTGGCGTTGACCACCTGGGGGGCGCCGTGGATGTGGTAGCGCAGGCCCTCGTTGATGTGGAAAACCAGCTCCACTTCCTTGCCGTCGGCCGTGTAGCGCAGCTCGCGGCTCACCTTCACATCCAAAAAGCCGTGGGAGCGGTAATACTCCTCGAGCTTCAGCACATCGTTGTCCGCCATGGCGGAATTGAATTTGCCGCCGAAGGTTCCCAGAAGGGCCTTGCTGGTCTGGACATGGGTCTTCAGCACCGGGCCGGTGACGAAGGATTGCCCCTCGAACGCGACGCCGCCCACCCGCACGATCGGCCCCTCGGTGATGTTGAAGATCACCTCGGTGTCGCCCGGCTCGTGGCCCTTCAGCAACTCGCAACTGGCGAAGGGGCGGCCCATTTCCTGGTAGCGCCGGATGATCGCCTGGCAGGCCAGCTTGTTGGCCACGGGGCTCATCGGCTTGCCCCGGGCGATCATGGTGATCGTTTCGAGTTCGGAGTCCTTCAGGTGCTTGGCGCCGCGGTATTCCACCGACTGCACCACCGACGGGTAATCCCGGATCAGGAAATAGACCAGCACCTTGTTCCCGGCCTGGTTTTCAAGGCGCGGGTCAACGGTGGCGAACTGCTTGGTGGCCATCAGCTTGCGCACATCCTCCTCCACCGAGTGGGCGGAGAACGGCTGGCCGGGCTTCGTCTGCAACTGGTTCAGGATCGACTGCGTGGGCACATGACGGTTGCCCTGGATGATCACATCGCCAACGATGGTCTTCTGGGGGCCGGCATCAGCATTCCGCGGATCGAGCGCGCGGGCGGGACCCGAGAGCGCTTTCGGTGCCGGGGCCCTTTCGGACCCGGATGGAATGCCCGGGCCAGGTGGGAGGGAGGGCGGCTGCGCCACCAGGCGCGTTTCCCCGCCGGCCAGCGCCCAGGCGATGGCAAACGCCTGGGTGAGTTGAACCCACCCGCGAACGCGCGATTTTCCGCCTGTGGGCTTGTTGCCAGCCATGCCGTGCCTGCTTCCCCCGCCCCGGACGCGAGTCGTCCGAGGTGGCGGGGCAATAGGTCCATCCGGTCGGGCATGTCAAGGCCATCAACGCCAACCGGCGGATTTTCATTCAAGTTTGGCGGCGGAGCCTTTTTTGACGGTGCTTTTTCAGCGCGGCGTGCCCTGCGTGGGCCACCTGTCCTTGTCCATCCGCATGGGGTTGTCACCATAAACGCTGGGGCCAAAGGTCTGATTTATGGCGGGCTATTTTTGCTAAATTGTCCAAATGCCCCTTTTTGGCTTAACTGCTTTTGGGAATTTCGGGCCTGGAGAGATTTGAATGACTTCCCGAACCGTGTTGGTGACTGGTGCGACGGGGTGCGTGGGCAGCCATGTGGTGGAGGCCCTGTGCGCCCGGGGCGACAAGGTTCGGGTTCTGGTGCGTGATCCCAAGGCGGAGATGCCTTGGGCCAAGGGGCTGGCTGTCGAGGTGATTCAGGGTGATTTGACAAACCCTGAGGCCCTGCGCCAGGCCGCCACCGGGGTGGATGAGGTGGTCCACTGCGCTGCCAAGGTGGGGGACTGGGGGCCTCTGGAGGAATACCGGCAGGCCAATGTGGAAGGTCTGCGTCACCTGCTGGAGGCAGCCAAAGGTCCGCAACTGAAGCGTTTTGTTCATCTCAGCAGCCTGGGGACGTACGAGGCCCGGCATCATTTCGGGACCGACGAGACCACCCCGCTCCCCGTGACCCACATGGATGGTTACACCCAATCCAAGGCCGAGGCCGACCGTTTGGCCCTGGAATACCATCGCAAACACGGCATGCCGGTGGTGGTCCTGCGACCGGGATTCATTTACGGCCCCCGGGACCGCACCGTGTTGCCGAAACTGGTGGAGAACCTGCGCCAGAAGAAGGTCAAATACCTGGGCAGCGGGCGCCAGGCGATGAATTGCATCTTCGTGGGAAATCTGGTGGATGCAGTCTTGCTGGCTCTGGAAAATCCCAAGGCGATTGGTGAGGCGTTCAACATCACCGACGGCGAGGCTGTCAGCAAAAAACGGTTCATCGAAAAGGTGGCCGACGGCTTCGGGGTGCCCCGGCCCGGTTGGTTCAAGGTGCCTCTCTGGATTGCCATGCCGGTCGCCAAATGGATGGAATCGTCCGCCCGGAAAAGCGGTGCCAAGGAACCTCCCCTGCTCACCGGGGCCAGGGTCAAGTTTTTGGGTTTGAATCTCGATTTCAGTATTGAGAAGGCTCGAAAAATCCTCGGGTATTCACCCCGGGTGGGATTTGACCAAGGGATGGAAAAAACCATCGCCTCCTACCCAGCCCCCTGAACCTTGCTGGCCGTTTCACCTTGGTGGACGGCCCGTTTGCATTTGCTAGAACAAAAAGGTGGAAAAGGGCGGATTTACCGGGGAAAATAAAACCCTGACGCCAGGTTCCCTATCCGTGATTCGGGGGGAGAGGTACATGAACCTGAAGGGGTTGTCCGTCGCGATTCTGGTCGAGCAGCAATACCAGGAAATGGAAGTCTGGTATCCCCATTACCGGCTCATTGAGGCGGGGGTCAGGTCGGTACTGGTCGGTCCCGAAGCGGGCAAGGCCTACCCGAGCAAGCTGGGCTATCCGGCCAAGGCCGATGTCTCGATCGATCAGGTCTCGGCTGATGAGTTCGATGGCGTGGTGTTGCCGGGCGGGTTCGCCCCGGATTTCCTGCGTCGCAATCCGGCCATGATCCGGTTCACCCAGCGCATGGCAGACCAGGGCAAGGTGCTGGCCGCCATCTGCCATGGGCCGTGGATGCTTTGCTCCACCACCGCCCTGCGTGGCAAGCGGGCCACCTGTTTCTTCGCCATCAAGGACGATGTGATCAACGCCGGAGCCAAATACGAGGACGCCGAGGTCATCCGTGATGGCAATGTCATCACCAGCCGCAAGCCCGATGATCTTCCCGCCTTCATGGTCGCAATGATGGGCGCCTTGGCCGAACGGAAGTCCTGATCCGGCCAAGTCCCAGCCTTGGGCATCTGAATTCGGGACCCGTGGCCCGGGCCAACCGCCACGGGGTCGGGTTTCACGGCCACCACCTCAACTTGCAAGGCGCTTCGGCCTGGTTGGATGGGTGAGATAGCGCGTGGTAACCGGTTGTTTCAAGGATCACCAAAGGGGGGATTTGATGGCGCCCAAACATTCACCCAGATTCGAGAAACTGTGCGAGGAGGCTCGGGCCCGCGTGCGCGAGTGCACCATAGAGGAACTGGTGGCTCGCCAAAAAGCGGGAGAGAACCCCGTGCTGATCGATGTGCGCGAGGAAAGTGAGTTCGGCCGCGATCACCTTCCGGGGGCCCGTCATCTGGGCAAAGGGATCATCGAGCGCGACATCGAGCAGGCGTTTCCCGACCTGAATGCTGAATTGGTTCTGTATTGCGGTGGCGGATACCGTTCCGCGCTCGCGGCCGAAAACCTGCAGCGCATGGGTTACACGAACATTATTTCGTTGGCGGGCGGTTACCGCGGTTGGAAAGACCGGGGCCTGCCGCTGGTCAATTCCTGAACCGACAATTCGCGCACAGGCAACCTGGGAGCCGCAAGCCATGGACCAGTCCAGCCGCGTTCTCTGCAGGGTGTCCTTGGGTCTCGCGCAAGCCGCCCGCTGGTTTGCCTTGGCCTGGATCGCAGGCGGATTGGTCCGCCCGGAAGTGGTCGCCCAGCCCCAATCCCCGGCCCTGGTTCTTTTTGGATATCTGGGTTTCACCCTGGGGCCCATTGCGGCCGCCTTCCTGTTTCTCATCCTCGACAAACAGGCCGGGCCGCGCCTCGCCCTGCTGCCCGGCATCATTTCCCTGCTGGGGGCCTGGTGGGCCCATGCCCGTCAGCCGGTGGAACAGCAGGGACTTTTTCTGCCCAGCTTCGCGTTGGCATGGTTGGCGATCACCGCATGGCGGCTGGAGGCCGACATGGCCCTGGTGCCCTGGCGTTTTCTTTCCCGTGAAAGGGCCCTTCGTTTGGTCCCGGCCATCACAGCCGCTGCCATGGCAATCCACTGGCGGTGGAATTGCAGTGATTGGCACCCCAGCCTGCTGGATTGGATTTCTTTTACCTTGCCCTGGTTGGCACTCCTCCCTGTGGCGATGGTGCACCGCGAGTCGCGCCCGCCCGCTCATCGCTTGCCCGCATGGCCCGACAGTTGGGAAGCCGAGGGCCTGTCCAGTGGGTTTGGGGCGGGAAGTCTGGCCTTGGCCATGACCGTGGTTGCCTTGCTGGCTCGAGGGGTTGATCCCCTGGGAGGAGAATGGCTGTTGGCGGCCGGAGGTGGGGCCTTGCTCGGTGCGCTGGTTAATGTGTTTGTCAGCCAGCCCGGCCGCCAGACAGGCTTGTTCCCCATCGGTATGGCATTTTTCGCCGGCGGATTGCTTTTGTTTTGGCCGTGCGGCGCATGGTGCCCCTTCGCCTCGGGGGTGAGTGCATTCGGTCTTTCCCTGGCTGCATCCGCCTGGATTTGTTGCGGGGCCCCGCGGATGCCCTACCAGCCCCGGCCGTGGTTTTCCTTCTGGACAACCCCGTGGATGTTGGGTTTTGTGACCAGCCATGTCGCCTTGGTGTTGGATATGGGACGGTTCTCCTGGGGTTGGTATGCCTTGGTGTGCTTGGGGATAGCCGTTTCCCTGGCTTGGGCCCTCAAGAGGGCCGCCATCGAGTTGATCCTCGAGATTTTCCTGATGCCTACCTACCGTTTCCGGACGGCTGGTCCAGGGTTGGATGCCTTGCCCGCTTCGGGCCCTGTGTTGTTGGTTTCCAATCACACCACATACACCGATCCGTTCTGGATCGGCAAGGTGCTCCCACGCCGGTTCATACCGATGATGACCAGCGTTTTTTACGATCTACCTGGTATCCGATTCTTGATGAAGGAAGTGGTGGGGGCCATCCGTGTGCCCGCGGCGGTCGCCCGAAAGACTGCTCCGGAGCTGGATGAGGCCTCGGCCGTTCTGGAAAAGGGTGGCACGGTTCTCATTTTCCCGGAGGGAACCCTTCGCAAGGTTGAGGAACCCTCCACCAAGCTGTTCGGCCGCGGTGTGGCCATGCTGGTCCAGAAACACCCCGATGCCACTGTCATCCCTGTTTGGATCGAGGGAGGCTGGGGGGCCTATTTCAGTTACGCCGGCGGACCGCCCGGCAAAAACAAGAAACGTGATTTCAACCGACCGATCCACTTGGCCTTCGGTCAACCTTTGACTTTCAGCCCGGAGGAAATGGCGGACCAGCGCATCCTCCGCCGTCGATTGCGTTCCGAGGTTCATGCCTGCCGGGCTTTGCTGGGTTTGGAGATTCCTAGGGACAAGCCGGGGGCCGCCTCCACGGCGGATGACGCGGAACCGGCCGCGGAATGATCTTGTTGCCTAACCGGAAAGGGCCCGCTCCATGGAAATCGCCACGATTGTCAATCACATCCGGGAATCGTTCGCGGATGTGCACCTGGTGGAAAAAGATGGGACCACCTTCTTTTTCTATGGCCCGGAACAGATGTTCCCCTTTGTAACCATCGTGACACGGGATAACGAGCACGATTCCCAATCCCGGCTGGATCGCCCGGGAGCATACCGCCTGAACCTGGGCGTGCCGCGCGAAACCTTTGGTACCCTGTTCGACAAGGCCGATGGGGCGTTTGATTATTCGGCTATCGACACCCTTTTTCCCCATCCGCTCTACGGAAAGGCGAGTTGGGTCAGCATCATCAACCCTTCAGCCGCCCATTTTGCTGAAAAAGTGTCTGCCCTGATAGCCGAGGCATACCAGAACGACGTGCGCAAAAAACAGCGCAAGGCCGCCGGTGAAAAGCAGGAGGAATGGTGATCTCAGGGATCCTGCCCCAGTGAGGCCCGCAACTCGGCGGGCGACGCCGTTCCGGTGGTCCCGATTTTCTGCACCGTGATCGAGGCCACCAGGCATCCCAGGGCTGCAGACTCGGCGTCGGTCAATCCGCTGGTCCTTCCCAGCACGATTCCCGCGCTGGTGCTGTCCCCGGCCCCCACCGGATCGATGGGGCCCTTCACCTTGATTCCCGGAACCCGTTCGAGCGGCTTGCCCTGTCCCGTGGCCAGCAAAATCCCTTCCTCCGCGCGGGTGCAAAACACGGGGGCGCCGTGTTGCGCCAACTTCTGGATACCGGTTTCCAATTCCTGGTCAGTCGCGTCGTCAGGCAAGGCCACGGCCCGCAGGGTCTCCCGCCTGTTCGGCTTCAGCGCCAGATTGCGGAACACGCCGATCCGTTCGCGACTGTCGGCCAGCGTGACCACCTTGGGATATTGCCTTGCCAACTCCGCCAGATGATGCGCCATATCATCGGTGATCACGCCCGTGGTGGGATCGCCCACCTGGTCGAGGATGATCACGCCGTCCAGGGTGGGCCACAAGGCGGTTACCTTTGCCTTCAGCTCCCCAATCACCGCCTGCGGGGTTCCAAGGCGGTTGCGGATATCCAGGCGGTTGCCTTCCACCGGTTCCTTGCCGGGGTGCAGGTGCATCGGCTTGGTGTAGGTGGGGGTTCTCCGTTCACTGGTGGTCACCAGATGGTCGATTTCAACGCCGGGAGTTTTTCTCAAGGCCTGCAGCAGTTCGTAACCTTCCCCGTCATCCCCGATGAAGGCCACCGGCAGGATGGTTCCCACCCCGAGGGCGGACAGGTTGTTGATCACGGTGCCCGCCGCGCCGGGTGACGCGATAACCCGTGTCACCTGGAAGGCGATTTCCCCGGTCTCGATCGAGTCCTCATCCAGTTTCCGGTCGATGTGGAGGTACCGGTCCAAAAACAGATCGCCCACCACGGCAATGCGCAAATCCTTCGCTTTGCCCAGCGCCTGTTCCAGTTTGTCCCGGGTCAGGGGGAATCCGCTCATGCCCGGTTTCCTCCCAGTGGCGCCTCTGGTTTGTTTTTGGCGGCTTGCGCTGAATGGCGCAGGCCCACCACCGTGTCGCGGTGGTCACCCTGCACATAATGGCTTTCGCCGCCATCCGCCACTGTGCGCACCAGGATGGTTTTCCACGGGCGGTAGTAGTACCGGGGGTCACTTTTGGGGGCCTGGGCTTTCCAGTCGTTGCCCAGGGCCATCAGGTCGAAGACGGCGGTGCAGAAATTCGCCACCTTTTCCCCTTTTTGCAGCGCCACATTCCGCGCCATGGCGAGTGCCTTCAGGTAAACCTCGGGGCCCATCACCGCGCTGCCCAGATTAAGCAGAACCCCTTCCTCCAGATCCTGCACCAGTCGGGTGAACACCAGGAAATCGGTGTAGCTGGCGGCTCCGAAGGCGGCACCGTCACAGGTGGGATGCTCATGGAGGATGTCCTGGCCAATCCCCACATGCACCGTGACCGGGATCCGGCGCTTGTACGCCTGGGCCAGCAGGGAAATGTCCTTGTTTGGGAAATCCCCTTCCAATATCTCCCGGCCGAGGGCTTCACCAATGCCGATCCCCTCCCTGGCGGCCTTTTTCACCACCCCGTTGATCCGACCGGTTTCGGTCCACAGGCCGAATTCCCCGGTGCGAATGTAGCGGGCGACACTTTCGGTGCTGGCGCCGATGAGGGCGAATTCCCAGTCATGGATCGGTCCCGCGCCGTTGAGCGCGATGCCGGTGATGTGGCCCGAATCCATCAGGTCGATCAGATGAGGCACCACCCCTGCCCGGATCACATGGGCTCCCATCACCCACAACCGGGCGCGGTTGCCCCGTCTGGCATGTTCCAGCCACTGGCCGATCCGCCCGATCGCCGGGTCGAGATCTGGTTTCGGGGGAGTGTCCAGTGGCACCAGACACGACTTGTCCAAGTCATTTTGGCGCAGCGCCAACGGTTGGATTTTCAATTGCGAGCGGTCGAACTGCGGGTAAGGCATGGGCGTGGTCCAATCCTCTGGGAATTGGCCCGACTATACCAAAATGCCCCGGGCGATTCCCCGCCGGTTGGCGGGCAAAAAGTGGTTGGGTTCCCGAATAGACGGCACCCCTAGCCGGTCAGCCAAGGGGCGCCAGTTCTCTGAATTCAAGGCCGTTTTTCTGGATCATTTCAGCGATTTCAGGTACTCCACCACATCGCGCAATTCCCGACGGGACATTTTTTTGGACAAATCGGCCGGCATGGCGCTGGGCCCGCTGGACCGCTCCTCGATCTCCTTCTTTGGAATCTTCAATTCGGCTCCCTCAGCGGTGACCAACTTTAGGGTCTCGGCATCCTCGCCGCGCAGCACGCCGGTCAGCGTTTTGCCGCTGGTCAATTCCACCACCACCGATTGGTATCCTTCGGCGATCGCCTTCGATGGCTCCAGGATACTTTCCAACAGATAACGAGCGTCTTTCTTGCCGCCCAGTCCATCCAGGGCGGGGCCGACGATCCCTCCAGTGCCTCCCACTTGGTGGCACCGCAGGCAACTCACCTCCGCTTTTTGGAGGAATACCCGCTTGCCGGCTTCCGGGTCGCCTCCCTGCAGGCAATCATCATGGGCCATCGACGCCAGTTTTTTGCGGGCATCCTCGGCGGAAATCCCCGTCCTGGCTTCCAAGGCCTCCCGGATTTCCAACCCGGCCTCTGGCCGCAATTTGCCCTCCGCGAACACCTTGGCAAGTTTGCCCAGCAACTCGTTCCGAGCCGCCCTGTCCTTGGCTAAAAGGCCGCGGATGATCGCCTGTTGCTCTTGGGCTCCGAAATCCGAAAATTTGGCCTTTTGGGTGACGAAGGTCAAGTCGTCCCCCCGCTTGAGTTTCCAGAAATAGGCCTGAGCCCGCACCTTTTCGGCCGAATCCTTCATCAGGTTTGGCAGATTTTCCTCCAGCAGTTTTCCATCCAGTTCGGCCAAGCCCTCAATGGCTTCCACGCGGGCGTTTACCGTTTGGCCCAGGTCAAGGGCCATTGCCGCCAGCGTGGGTGCCATATCTTTCAGGCCCAGCTTGCCCGCCGCCTTCACCACGGCGCTGCGCACCT
>JAFMJU010000519.1 GCA_017853285.1 Gemmataceae bacterium | reverse complement strand
CCGAACCCGCTCAGGTTGATGGTGGTGGCACCCAGGTTGACAAAGGTGATCGTCGCGTCGGCAGCCACCGAGTCCATGACCCGCTCGCCGGAGAAGATCAAAAACCGGTCGGCCCCGTTCTGGCCGTAGTAGGTGTTGGTGCCGGTGCCGCCGTACAGGCCGTCGTTGCCATCACCGCCCGAGAGATAATCGTTGCCGCTGCCGCCGTACAGCCGGTCGCGCCCGTTTTCTCCGTACAGGGTGTCGTTGCCATCGCTACCCTCCAGCCAGTCGTTGCCATCCCCGGCGATCAGGGTGTCGTTGTCGCCGTTGCCGTACAGGGTGTCGTTGCCATTGCCGGCCCGAAGGGTGTCATTGCCCGAGCCACCCTCCATCCGGTCGTCGCCATCATCCCCGAAAAGCTGGTCGACTCCGCTCCCGCCAACCAGGTAGTCCGCGCCATCATTGCCGATCAACCAGTCATCCCCGGCCTGGCCGTCCAGGGTGTCGCCGCCGCCGCCCCCGGTGAGGACATCGTTCCCGTCGCCGCCGTAGAGGTAATCGATCCCGGACCCGCCGGACATCCAGTCGGCGCCGCCATCCCCGGAAAGGATGTTCGAGCCCTCTCCACCCATCAGGCGATCGTTGCCCGCCCCGCCCTGAATTGTGTCGTTGCCGTCGCCGCCCCAAATCTCGTCGGCGCCCATGCCACCCTGCAGGGTATCGTGGCCGCCTTCGCCATTGAGGTAGTCCGCCCCGGTGCTGCCCTTCAGGGTGTCGCTCCCCTCGCCGCCCCAGGCGCTCATGGGGGTGCTGAAGGTGTTGTTGTTCACCGTGTCGTTCGCGCTGCCGCCGCGGAACTCGATGCGGGTGACCTTGGCGTAGCTCCAGGTGTTGGCCCCCTCTGTCACCTTCACCGAGGTGCCGCCCGTCGGACTCAGGATCGTGGTCAGGGTGATGTCCGACTGGGTGTTGTCGGCGCGGATGTCCAGCACGCCGGCATTCAGCGCGATGCTGGCCACGGCGGGGGTGGCCCGTGTTTCCAGTTGTTCCAGACCCAGCCGCCTCGTTTGGTTCTTGCCGTTCATCGCCTTCTCCCCTGCTTTTTCAGGTCCCTTTCTGGGCCGGTTGCCGACCGGCCCACACCCTGAAATGCTCCGGCCGGCCCGGTTTCGGACATGGAATTTTTCCAATTCGGAAAAATTCGTGTTTTTCCTTGTTTTTTGCTGGGATTTCGTGGGGGAAAGAATAGGCTGGAAGAACTATTTCCGGAGATTTCCCCATGCGAACCTTCCCCCTGGCTCTGGTACCGGCCCTTGTGGTTACCTTGGCCGCCCCCGCGCAGGAGGTGGCCAAGCCGGGCCAAATTTCCGCCGACGAACCCCCTGCCAAGGCGTTCTCCCCGGCTCTGGCCGCCCAAGCCCTCGATTCGGCCTCCCTGCACTGGACCCGCCAGCGGCAATGCGGCGCCTGCCACACCAACTACCCCTACCTTCTCGCCAGACCGGCCCTGGCGGACCAACCCGGCGGCACCCTGGCCGAGGTGAACCGCTTCTTCGAGGAGCGGGTCAAGAACTGGGACCGTGGCAACAAGGGCGACGCCCCCCGGTGGGACACCGAGGTGGTGGCCACCGCCGCCACCCTGGCCCTGGCCGATGCCCGCACCGGCCAACTGCGCCCGGTCACCCGCCAGGCCCTCGACCGCATGTGGACCCTGCAGAAACCGAATGGCGCCTGGGACTGGCTCAAGTGCGGCTGGCCTCCCATGGAGCATGATGACTATTACGGAGCGTTATACGCCGCTTTTGCCGTCGGCATGGCCCCCGACAACTACGCCCAAACAGAAAAAGCCAAGGCGGGCCTGGAAAAGCTGAAAGGCTATCTGGCCAAAAATCCGCCACCCGAAACACACCATGCACTGCTGCTGGCCATGGCCTCCAAAAAACTGGAGGGCCTGATGACGGAAGATCAACGGAAGGACCTGCTCTCCAGATTGAAGAAAGACCAGCGCGCCGATGGCGGCTGGAACCTCGCGTCCCTCGGTCGCACCTGGACAGGCAACGACGGCCGCAAGCCCGACACCAATTCGCCTAGCGACGCTTACGCCACCGGCCTGGCCATCATGGCCATCACCACCTGCGGCAATGAAAAAGATCTGGACGCGGTGAACAAGGGCGCCGATTGGATCCTGAAAAACCAGCGCGCCACGGGCCGCTGGTTCACCCGGTCACTCAACAACGACCGACACCACTACATCACCAACGCCGGCAGCGCCTACGCCATCCTGGCGCTGGAGGCGGCGGGCAAGCTGCCAAATCAGGCGAATCCCGGGGAATGACTACCGCTTGGGTGCCGGCGCGTGCGGGTCGATCTCCTCGCCCCAGCGCGGCATCTGGCCGGTTTCAATGTCGAACAGGTCCAAGAGACGGCAGACCGTGGTGCGGATGGCGTCTTCCAGCGTGGCGGGGTGCGCGTAGAACATCGGCACCGGCGGCGCGATGATCGCCCCCGCCTCGGTCACGCTCACCATGTTGCGCAGGTGGATCAGGTTCAGGGGTGATTCGCGCACCGCCAGCACCAGCCTGCGCCGTTCCTTCAGCGTCACATCCGCCGCCCGCGTCAGCAGGTTCGAGGCGATGCCGCTGGCGATCTCGCCCAGCGTTTTCACCGAGCAAGGAACAACCACCATGCCCCGGGTCCGGAACGACCCGCTGGCCACCGCCGCTCCGATGTCATCGATCGGGTACCAGGTGTGGGCCAGTTCCTTCAGGCTCCGCACCCCCTCGGGCAGTTCCTGCACCAGCGTGCGTTCGGCCGCCCGGCTGACAACCAGGTGGGTCTCAATCGGCGTGGACCGCAGCACCTCCAGCAAACGCAACCCGTAGGTCACCCCGCTGGC
>JAFMJU010000518.1 GCA_017853285.1 Gemmataceae bacterium | reverse complement strand
CCATTCGAAAAGTGATCTCCCTGGCGGGCCTGCTGATTGCGGGGGTTGCCGGATGCGGCAAAAAATCCGAACCCGCCCCGGCCGCGCCCACCATGCCCACGGTGACCCTGACGCATCCGGCAAAACGCGACATTTTGCGGGTGGTGGGGCAGCCGGCTTTTGTGAACGCGTATGAGCAAACCTCGGTATTTCCAAAGCTGACCGGGTTCATTGAGAAATGGAATGTGGATATTGGGGACAAGGTCAAGAAAGACCAGGTGCTCGCGACGCTGTTCATCCCTGAACTGGTGGAAGAACACCGGCTGAAAAAGGCCAAGGTGGAACTGGACCGCGTGTTGGTGGACCAGTCCCGCAAGATGGTGGATGCCGCCGATGGAACCCTGCGGGCGGCGGTGGCCAAGGTGGGACAGGCCCGGGCCGATGTGGGGAAATTCGAGGCCGAGGTTGTCCGCTGGCAATCGGAAGTGAAACGGTTGACCGGGCTGGTGGAACAACGGGTGGTAGACAAGCAGATTCTGGATGAATCGACCCGGCAACTGCGGTCGAACGAGGCGGCCCGGGACGCGGCATTGTCGGCGGTTTTGGTGGCGGAGGCGCAGCGTGTGGCGCGGGATGCAGACCTGGCCAAGGCGAAGGTGGATGTGCAGGCGGCCGAAGCGCAGGTGAAGGTTTCGGACGCGGATGAGAAACGGGTCTCGGCCCTGGTGGGGTATATCGAGCTGAAGTCTCCTTTTGACGGGATTGTGGTGCTGCGCAACGCCAACCGGGGAGATTTCACGCAGGGAGTTTCGGGAGACCAGACGGCGAACAAATATTCACCGCAGCAAAGTTCGCAGAACGCCGCGCCGGTCTTCGCGGTGGCGCGCACCGATGTGGTGCGGGTGTTTGTGGATGTGCCCGAGCAGGATGCCAATTATGTCTCAACCGGCACGCCGGCGGAGGTGCGGCTGGAGGCGTTCAACGACCTGATCTTACCCTCGAAGGTGGCGAGGACATCGTGGGCCCTGAATCTGCAAACGCGTACCCTGCGGGCCGAGATTGACCTGGAAAACATTGACGCCAAATTGCTGCCGGGGATGTATGCGTACGGCTATGTGAAGATCAGGCGGAATGGCGTGCTGGCCATTCCCGCCACCTGCGTGACCAAGCGGGGCGAGGACCGGGTGGTTTTCCTGAACCAGAATGGGAAGGCCCGTCAGGCCCGTGTGCGTCTTGGGCCGAGTGATGGCACCTGGGTGGAACTGGTCGGCCTGGAAAAGGACGGAAAATTCGCGCCGGGAGACCCCGGGCTGGAATTGATGGCGGGAGATCTGGATGAACTGCAGGAAGGGCAGGAGGTGAAGATTGTCCGGCCCGAGAAGGACGGGGCAAAGGTCAAGGAATGATCGGCGCCACCTGAAGCTCCAGGGGGATCGTGCAGGTTTGATTGGCGCAGGGCAGGCCGGTGACTGGTGGCAGGTCGAACGGCCTGTCGGTGTCGATATCGAGGATGTTGCCGGCGAGCCGCTGGCAGGCCAAGACCTCGGCGGGATAGCCCACCGAGCGGAACAGGGAAAACTGGGCGCGGTTGTAATCCTGCACCGACTGGAAGTAATTCTTGTAGGCGCCATCCAATTGACTTAGCGCGGCGACCACTTCCTGGGGGCGGTTGACCAGGTTCAACACATCGCCAAAACGGGTGGTTTGCCCCATTCCCTTGAGGTTCCCCTCGAAGCTTGTCAGCGCATTGCGGAGGCCGGTGTCCGCCAGGCCCACCCGCACGGTGGCGGAGCGCAATTGGGCATGTGTCTTGGCCACCTCGGCGGCGACGCGATCCTGAACCTGGAAGAGATCGATCAGGGCCTGGTACCTTTGGGCATCCCGCTCCTTGATGAGGGCCCGGTTGCCCAGCCCGAAGTTTTTCAATTCCCAAAGCACGGCGGCGTTGACATCGAATCGGCTGCCCCAGTCCATGCTGCTGTTGGGGCCCGAACCGGCCGCGCCGGTGATGAGGGGATTGCCGTTGCCGTTGGCTCCGCTGTTGCCCTGCAGCACCAGGCTGGGGATGAGGGGGCGCATCTTTTCCTGCTTGAGGCGCACCAGGGTGGCCTGCACAAACGCCTGGGAAGCCGCGAGTTCGGGGCGATTGGTGAGGCCCACGGGGATGAGGTGGTCCACCTCCTGGCTGGGGGAGATCAGCAGGGTGGCCATGTGCGGCGGTTCGGTGGGAACCATGTTGGCGGTGGGATTGAGGCGGAGCAACCTTGCCAGTTCGGCGCTGGAGACCAGCCAGTCTTCCCGGGCCTTGACGGCCACTTCTTCCAGATCTGCCAACAGGGTGCGGGCGCGGTCGGTCTCGATGGGGGCGGAAAGGCCGGCGCCCAAACTCTCGACACGACGGACCAGTTCGCGTCCCTTGAACACCGTGTCCACAGCCCCCGCCATGCGACCCCTGGCCTGCTGGACATTGAAGTAGGCGATGGCGACCTCCATGAGGGCATCGTTCTTCGCGGCCTGCACCTCGAGGCGTTTGGCCCGCAGCACTTGCTTGGTGGCCAATGGGGTGTAAATGGCGTCGGTGGTGGCGAAGATGGCCTGAACGCCGGGACCCAGCGTGATGGCCTGACGGCTGTTGTTGTAAGGGAAGCCACTTGACGGTGCAGGGTAAAGTCCATCGTGGCGGTAGTAGTCAATACCTGCGTAGATATTGGGCAACCAGAGGACATGGGCCTTCTCGTATTCGGCGGCGGCGACCGCTTCGGCCGCCTTGGCCGCATCGATAATGAGGGGCCTTGCGTCAGACAGTTGCAGGGCGGTGGGCAGGTTGATGGGGATGGGCAGGGTGTCGGTGGGGGTGTTGTCCTGCCGGAATTCGGTGGGAGCCGCGGTGTTGGCGGCCTTGGGGCCTTCCAG
>JAFMJU010000049.1 GCA_017853285.1 Gemmataceae bacterium | reverse complement strand
GTCCTGCTCCGTCGTTTCGAGCAGGAATTCCGCGCCGCAAGCCGCCTGGATCATCCCAACATGGTCCGGGCCATCGACTACGGCGAGGCCGAGGGCGTCCCCTACCTGGTGATGGAACTCGTCCAGGGCATGAATCTCTCCGACCACATCGGGGAGAAGGGCAAGCTTCCCGAGGCCGAGGCCATCCTCCTGGTGGGCCAGGTGGCCCAAGGGCTTCACCGCGCCCACAAGATGGGGCTGGTCCACCGGGATGTGAAGCCCGACAACATCCTGATCACCGCCGAAGGCCAGGCCAAGCTCACCGACTTGGGCCTCGTGAAGGAGGCCGAGACCGACCTCAACCTCACCCGTACCGGCCGCGGGCTGGGCACCCCGCATTTCATGGCACCCGAGCAATTCAAGAACGCCAAGCTCGCCGACTCCCGGTGTGACATCTACAGCCTGGGGGCCACCCTCTACGCGGCGGTCACAGGCCAGACCCCCTTCGGCGGCCTGGGCGCCCTGGAAGCCTGGATGAAGAAAGTCCAGGACGAGTTCCCTTCCCCCAGGTCCCTGGTTCCCGAGCTTTCTGAACGCACCGATTGGGCCATCCGCCGCGCCATGGCCTCCGACCCTGAGATCCGCCCCGCCACCTGCCGTGAGTTCGTGGAGGACCTCACGGGCCGCACCACCCGCAAGGCGCTGGCCATCCCGGAGGCCGACAAGGATCACTGGTATCTCCGCCACCTCGACGAGCAGGGCGCCGAGGTGGCCGTGAAGGGCACACGGGCCGCCGTCCGCCGCTCCCTGCGCGAGGGCCTGCTGGGCGACGCTTCCAATGTCCAGGCCTCCCGCTCGCGGCAGGGCCCCTTTTTGCCGCTGCGCGACCTGCCGGAATTTCGCGACCTGATTGTCACCCTGCCAGCGCAGGGTGCCGCCCTGCCCAGGGCCGTCGATCCGCAGTCTGCCACCAGGCCGGCCCAGGAAACCCCTGGAGCCGGGCTCGATGGATCCACCGTTTCCCTCCACGACGAGAAACCGTCCGGCAACTTCAGCAAACTAGCCCGGATCTTCAGACCCGTGGGCCGCAAGCCAATCCCTTGGTGGGTGCCTGTGGCCGCCGGCATCGGCCTCATTCTGGGGCTGCTGGTCCTTTGGCGACTGCTGCGGTAGTTGCACCATGCGCCCCACCCCCCAGAGGGTCCAGCTCCACCGAGCGCTCAGCAAGGCGGGCCTCGCCTCCCGCACCGAGGCGGCAAAGGCCATCCGCGCCGGGCAGGTCCGGGTCAACGGCCGTGTCATCCTCGATCCGCTAGCCTGGGTCAGCCTGGGCACCGACCGGATCCTGCTTGCAGGCCAACAAGCACCGCCCAAAACCGGCATGGTGAAACACAGGCACCTTTTGCTGCACAAGCCCAGGGGCCCGGTTGTCACCCGTAGCGATGAGCTGGGCCGCCTGACCGTGCACGCCCTGCTCCCTGACGCCTCACCCCGCGTGGAAGCGATCGGCCGGCTCGATGCCGATTCCGAGGGGTTGCTGCTGTTCACCTCCGATTCGGTCCTGGCCAGCCGCCTGCTGGCCCCCGGCCGAAAGGTGCCCAAGGTCTACCGTCTTACCGTGCGCGGGCTGCCCTCGGAGGAGTCCCTCAACCAGGTCCGCGCCGGCATCGACCTCCCCGGCGACCTCGGCCGCACCCAACCCTGCCAGGCCCGCCTGCTGCGCCCCGGCCCCGAAAAAAGCGTCGTCGAACTCACGCTCACCGAAGGCAAAAACCGCCAGGCCCGCCGCATGCTGGCCGCCGTGGGCCACAAAGTCCTCCGCCTGGTCCGCCTTTCCTTCGGCCCCATCCACCTCGCCAATCTACCCCCCGGCCAGTGGCGCGACCTCACCCCAGGGGAAGTTGGCGCCCTGTACCTGGCGGCCGGTCTGGAAAATAATCTGAAGGATAAAATTTAATTTTAAAAGATAGAAAATAAACATTTATTTATTTTTAAGCTGCCCGGCTTCTCCCCACACCTGCCCTAACCCTGTCCAGATACCCGAGCAACTCCAATTCGAACCGCCTTGTCGAAAACCGCTCTGCCTGCCGCCGCGCCGCCTGGGGATCAAACGCCCCGGGGTTCTGTTCGAATCGTTCCATCGCCGCCACCAGGCTGTCCACCTCGGGCGCCTCGAAGAGCACCCCGGTCGCCTCGCCCGCACCTTCCAAATCGCGCACGGTCTCCGCGGCACCGCCTCGCCCAAGCGCGATCACCGGCGCGCCGCACGCCTGCGCCTCCACCGGCACGATGCCGAAGTCTTCCTCACCCGGGAACAACAGCGCCGTGGTTCGCCGCAGGTGGTCCCGGATCACGCTGTCAGGCTGCCACCCCATGAAGATGGTCTCCGGCCCGGCAATTTTCTTCAGCGAAGCCTCCGCCTGACCCGCGCCGATGACCACAAGCCTACGCCCAAGCTTTTGACAGGCGCTGATCGCCAGATCGAAACGCTTGTAGGGTGCCAGCGCGCTCACCACCAGGTAAAAGTCTTCCCGACAGGGAGCTTTCTCCCCGGGGGCGGCCGGGGTGTAGTAGTCCGTGTCCACCGGCGGGTAGATCACCTCGCTTTTCCGCCCGTAGCACTCCTCAATACGCCGCGCGATATGGTCGCTGATGGCCACAAAGTGGGTCACCCGGTCGGCCGTCTTCAAATCCCAGGCCCGAATCCGGTCCAGCAGGGCATCCGCCACCCGGGCCTTAAGCCCGCGCGCTCCCACCCCCTCGAAATACTGCTGGCGCATCTGCCACGCGTAGCGCATGGGGGAAAAACAATAGCTCACATGCGGCACACCAGACGCCGCCTGCGCGGCCTTCGCCACGCAGTGGCTCATGCTCACCACCAACTCGGCGTCCGGAAATCGCCAGGCCCGTTCCACCACCGACGGGAACACCGGCAGCAGTCCCCGGTAATAGCGGTGCACCCCAGGCAACCGGTTCAGCCAACTGGGCACCACCCTCAGCGAGTCAATCGCCGCGGTGGTCTTTCCCTTCCGGTAGAGCAGCGTGTGCAGCGTCGCATCCGGCATCGCCCGGGCCAGCACGTCCAGGCACTTCTCGCCCCCGCGCAACCCTGTCAGCCAGTCATGCACCAGCACCACACCCTTGCCCACGCTCTCACCCTCCGGTGCCAAGCGATGGGTGTACCCGTTTTCCACCTCCGGGCACAAGCCGACCAGCCACGAAAAAGGGGCCCCGGAGGGCCCCGAGAGATCGCCACAAATCCTTCATTGCCAATTATTTGCGGCTCACCGTCGGGCCAACGGAACGGTTGAAGCCCGCCGCGGCCAGACCCCTCAGCCAACCGTCCAGGGCTGCCAACGCCCCCCGGTCGGCCCGGGCCCACTGACGCTTTGAAAGATCCGAGTAAGACTCCGCCTTGCGCGTGTCACCGGCCACTTCCGAAAGGATGCGCAACCCAAGCGAGGCCCCCGCGTTGCCCGGGTCGTGCGCCAGGGCTTCCAAAAACGCCTCCTCAGCCTGGGAGGCATCGCCCACACGCAGCGCGGCCACTCCCCAGGCCATCATGTGGTAGGCGCCGTTGCCCCAGGCGTGGTGGCTGAAGTCATCCTTGGTTTTGTCCACACAGCGCTTCAACAGGCGCAACCCACCGGCACCATCCCCCTGCTCGCAAGCCAGGTAACCTTGGGCCTCCCACAGCATCAGGTCCAGTTTGCGGTCGTCCTTCTTCGCTGCGCGCAGTTGCCTCAGTACCTCCACCTCCGCGGCCAGCCGGGCCACATCACCCGACCGCCAGGCCCATACGGCTCCCAGCCAGGCTGCCTGCTGCTTGTCCCGCTTGCGCAGCATGTCCACTACCTCAAGGGCCAGCGAGGCATCCTGGGTGAGCATCGCCAGGCGGAACCACGGCACCGGGTGCTCGTGGCCGGCGTCACGCGTCTGCTGCACGATCTTCCGCGCCAGTTCGTACTTGCCATCGTGCGTCAGCGACAGCAGCAGAATCTCCAGGTGGTGCGAATACTGGTGGTCATCCTTGGGCATCACGCCCATGTCCCGTTGGTAGGCGGCCTCCAGCTCGGCCGCGATGGCCGAATGCTTGCCGGTCTTGTCCCAACGTCCCAGCCGGGTGGCCAGATGGGCTTGCATATGGTGCGGGTGCGGGATGCCGGGCGATGATTCGATGTACTTCCCGGCGAATTTCCAGCCCAGCGAGGGCCGCTGGATATTCTCGTAAAAATGCACAAGCTCGTGGTTCGCGCCGGGGTGCAGCGGGTTCACGCCCAACAGCGCGTGGTAGAACGGCGCCCCGGCAACGCTGCCACCGAAGATGCCGCCCGCCGCCAGTTGCGCCCGCTCGTACCAGGCCTCCTGGTCCTCGGGAAACTGGGCCAGCAACTCATCCACCTGCTTGATGGCCGCCTTCTTGCGCGCCTCGCCATCCCCTGCGCCAGGTTCCAGGCCGCGCGACAGCAGGTAGGCCTTGATCAGCATCCGCTCGCGGGGATCGGCCTTGTCACGCAGCGCGCCCGCCTTCTTGAAGGCGGTGTTCTTGTGCTTGTCCGCCGGCCCGTATTTCTCACACGCCCGGCCCAGAAACAGCCAGGCCATCGCGCAATCGGGGTCCAGCCGGCAGGCTGTCTCAAACGCCCGCACCGCCTCGATCCACACATACGAATAGTAATAACCCAGCCCCTGGTCGATCAGCGTCTGGCACTCGGCGTTGCTGGTGCTCACCGGGTACCGATAAACGCACAGATCGGCCACCGCATGCGATGGCTTCAGGCCCGAGAGCGGCATCTTCCCCTCGCCGCTCAGGGGCTGCCGGGCGGGGTTCTCTTCCTTGGGCGCTTCCTTCGCGGCGGCCTTGGGAGCCTCGGCCTTGCCATCCACCGGCCACGCCGCTGTCTGCACGCTCAACCAAAGTGCCAGCGCTGAATATTCCATGGCAAAGCGCTCCAAGGGGGAAAGTCCATCATCCCGGAACGGATGCCGTTTGGCTACCCACCCGCCCCGGTCATGGCCTGCCGGGGGTGCGGATAGGCTGAAAATGCCGGGTTTTGGGGCGCCAAATGGCCAAACTCAACCGCCGGCAGGCTGTTTCACCAGTATTTCCCGGTCAACTTCGGCCACCGGCACACGCTCGAACTTGGCCCCCGGATAGGGCCATTTCACCTCCAGCCAGTCCACCCGGGTGGCCCCGCCAAGGCCGAAAGTCAGTGGCAACTCCGGCTGGCTCAGGTAGCCCCGGGCTCCGATGACCGCCCTCTCATGCACCACGCCACCCACGCTCAACCGGGCCACAGCACCGAGGGCCGATCGGTTCGCGCGCTTGCCATCCCCTTCCAGCCTCACCCGCAGATAGTGGTGCCCCAGTTTCTGGTCGTTGCGCGCCAGCCGGCATGGCCCGCCGTTCGCGGTGAGCACCAAATCCAGGTCACCATCCCCGTCGCAATCAAACGCCGCGCTGCCCCGCCCCACCAGCGGCTTGAACAAGCCCCCGTTCGCCGGGGTCTCCTCAACTCCCTCGTACACCCTCGGCTGGGTCCCGGTGTTCCAGAACAGTTTCGGCGCTTGCGGGAAAGCCTGGCTCGCCTGCACCAACCCGATATCCGGCTCCAAATGCCCGTTGCACAGCAGCAGGTCCAGCCGCCCGTCCAGGTCGAAATCCAGCAGGCTGGCGCCAAACTTCATCGGCACCCGCGGGCCGGGCCCCGCCAGCCCCACCGCCAGCGCGCGGTCCGCGAAGCGTGGCGGACTACCCTTGTTGTCGATCGCCAAAAAGGTCACCGGTTCGTTGGCGAAGTTCGCCACAAACACCGCCGCCTTGCCCGGCAAATACTCGCCATATTCAATCCCCATGCCGGCCCGCGCCTGGCCCTCGGCATAAGCCGCCCCCTGCGGCAGCCCCATCTCCACGAACTTCCGCCCCTTGCCACCGGGCGCCGCGGGGTCCGCCTCGTTGTGGAAGAAAAAATTTCGAACCGTGTCGTTGGCCACCATCAGGTCAGGCCAGCCATCGTTGTCCGCGTCAAAGGCGATCACCCCAAGCGACTTCGCCACATCCCGCTGCCGGGCACCCGCGCCAATCCCCTCGCTCTCCGTCACCCGCACACCGGCCTTGTCGCTCACATCCTCGAACTTGCCGCCCCCGATGTTGCGGAACAGCTTGCATTGCGATCCCTCGAAAGACCTCGGCGAGACATACCCGCGCTTGTCCCCAGTCAGCGTGCTGGCGATGCCCAGGTCAATCCCCGGTGCCCAGTTCACATAACTGGCCACAAACAGATCCAGTTGCCCGTCCAGGTCATAGTCCAAAAAGGTGGCGCTCGAGGGAAAATCCACTTTTGCCCTGTGCGCCAGATACCCTTCGGGCTTCAAGGCCGACCAAGCCATCGCGGCCGGTTCCGCCAGCCCGGCGGCAATGGTCCCATCCGTGAATCCCTTGCCCGCCTGATTCCGGTACAACCGGCAATCACCAATGCCGGTCACGAACAGGTCCGTGAACCCGTCGTTGTCCACATCCCCAGCGCAAACACCCATGCCATAGTGGGCGCGGTCGATGCCCCAGGCCTTGGTCACATCCTCGAACTTGCCGTTGCCCAGGTTGCGCATCAGCGCCGGGCCCTTCGCCGCACCGGAATGGTCGGGCCAGGGGCACGAGTTCACCAAAAACAGGTCTTGCCGCCCGTCGTTGTCCATGTCCAGCACCGCCACGCCGGCACCCATCGTCTCGGGCAGCAGCTTCTTCCCGGCGGCCCCGGTGGTGTGGCTGAAGGCAATGCCCGCCTCCGCGGTCACATCCGTCCAGGCCACCTCCGGCACCGCCTGCGCGGCCTTCTTGTTCTCCACCTTGCCCGGATCGATCCAGGTCGGCCCCCGCTTGGTCTTGTCGGAGATCACATACCAGGCCACCGCGAATCCGATCATCAGGGCGAAAATCACCGCCACCGCGATGATCATCCCCCACGGCTTCACTTCGGGCGCTTCCCCGGAGGTCTCGTTTGCGTTCGGCTCATTCGGCTGGCTCATGGCTTGTTCCAGGTGGGTTCGCCCGCGGTCGGGTACAGGATGATCGCCTCGGCGGCCGCGTTGGCCGCGGCGTGCTTGGCGCGGAACGCGGTGGTGGTCTTCGCGCGCGCCAGGTCGTCCGGCTTCAGCAGGGTGTGCGCCAACCGGTGCCCCTGCGTCAGAATACCCGCGAGCGCCACCCGGGTTCTTGGATCCGTCGCTGTGTCCAGGGATTTCTCAAGCGCCTCGTCCAGGGGCTTCAGCGCCCTGCGCAAGGGCGACCACCTCGGCGTGCTTGGATTGGGTGACATGGCCGCCCAACCCGCGATCGCCTGCCCCATCAACTGGAGCTGGCTTTCCCGCTTTTCAAAGGGCATATCCTGCACCGCCTGCCGGGCCATATCGATCAGTTGCTCCCCGGTCAGGCACGCCTCGTCCGGCCCCGGGGGTGCGGGCGCCACGGCTTTGTCCCCAGCGATTTCCGCCAGGGCCTGACTGATGCCGTAATGCGCCTCCTGATCCTCCGACTCCTCCGCCAATACCCTCAGGTAAGCCTTCACCGAATCGGCCAGAAACTTGTAATGGCTGTCGGTGCCCGGAGCCTCGAGCTGGGCCCTCTGGTACAGCGTCAAGGCCAGGCGGTTCCACACCACATAGTCCCGGCTGAAATCAAAGCCCCGCTCCTTGGGCTGGTTGGCCGGATTCACGATCGACTGGAACGCCTTGATCGCCTGGTCAAACCCGGAAGCGTCCGCGGCTGTTTCCGCCGCCGCCAAACCGGTGAACCAGGCCAGCGTCCACCAGGGTGCCGGCGGATCGGCTGTCCGCGCCTTTTCAAGCGCCTGGGCAGCCTGGTCCAGCCTCCCTTCAGCCACCAGCACACGGGCCTGGTTCAGCCACCCATGCGCCGCCGCGTCACCACCCGCCGAGGCCACCTTGACGAAGGCCTGCTCCGCCTGTTTCAGCTCACCACGCTTCGCGTTCGCCCCGCCCTCCAGCAGGCAGCCGATGCCGTAATCGTTCCACCGCTGCCAGGCCGGCTTGATGGGCGATTCCTGCGCCGCGACAGCAGCGCCACCTTTCACGGGCAGGTTGACCATGTCCTCGCACAGGTCCACCACGCGCAGTTTCGGAATCTCCTTCCCCTGGTACATGTACTCCAGGTACTTCTGGTCGAACTTGCGGTAGCGCACGCGCGCCTTCAACTCCACCGGCCCTTTCGCGTCCTCGGGAACCCTGAACTTGTAGTGCACCACCGAGGCGGCCCCGGGCGGCACCTGCTTGTCATACAGCGCGGTGAAAATATCCTGCGGGTTGCGCCGGTCGATCCGGTTGCCGTTGCGGTCCAGCACCAGCGCGTTGATGAAGTGCGCCCGCTCGTCCACCACACCCGAGTCGTCGGGCTTCTGCATGCCGCCGTTGCGGGCGAAAACCTTCCCGCCCGTGGCCGCGCTGAAATCCACCCAGATCTCGTTGCTGTCGATGGTCCCCTGCGAGAAAAGGTGCCCCACCGCCAGCGTGCGGATCACCACCTCCACCAGGTACTCCTTCCCGGGCTCCAGCTCGGGCAGGGCGGGCCGGATCGGCCCCAGCAATTCCCCATCGATCGACCCACCCCGCTTCAGCGCGAACAAATCGATCCGCAGCTTCTTGTTCTTCAGATGGTCCGCCTGCTTGTCGGCCACCGCCGAGAATTCCCCGGCCCTGTCCTTGTAGCGGTCTTCACGCGCCACCAGGTCGGGCAAACCCGTGTTCGCCCCAACGAACAGGTGGTTGTGCACCTTCCGCTCGCCGTTGCCGTCGAAGTCCTTGGCACCGAAGTCGTTCGAGGGCTTCAGCGGCATGTGGCACGCCGCGCAGTTCTCCTTCGCCGTCTCGGGATAGTAGAAGGCCCGCGCGTTGTGGCCCGACACGCCCGAAAGCAGGAACGAGTCGTAGTGGTTCTGCCCGCGCGTGAACTCCTGGTAATGGTTCAGCGCCAGCGGCAGCGACACCTTGTGGCAGGTCGAGCAGAATTCCGCCGTCTGGTGGATCGGCTTCAGGAAGGTCTTCTTGTGGAAGTCCGGCTTCGCGCGCACCAGCGCGTTGTTGATCCACTGCAGCATCGGGTTGTCGCTGAAGGCGAACGGATAGTGCAGCGGCTCCTCGATGGTGTACGCCGCGTTGCCCACCGTGCTGTTCACATGGGTGATCGCGTGGCAGGTGGTGCAGGTGATGCCCGCGTGCGCGGTCGGGTGGTTCACATCGTCGAACTTCGGGTCGTCGAAGGCTCCCGAGAAGAACGGCACCGGGTCATGGCACCCAGCGCACCAGCGCGCCGCCTGCACATTGCCGTCCCGTTCCATCGCCACCTTCCGCGTCTCCCGCACGCTGAACAGGTAGGGCGGGTTGTTGAACGAGCTGAAATGGTGGGCGGAGTGCAGCCAGTCCTTGTAGACATCCCCGTGGCACTTCAGGCAGTACTCGTCCGCCATCAGCACATGGGCGGGGATGAAGTTGCCCGTCGCGGTCCTCGCCTCGCTGGGGAAAAAATATTGCGTCCCGGTGGACGGCCCTTCCGCCTTCCATTGCCGCGGATCCTGCATGTGCAGCACCGCCATCAGCGCGGTGAATCCCGCTGTTGCCCCCGCGATCCATCCACCCCAGTTCCATTTGATCCTGGGCCCCGCCCTGCGGTGCCCCACATACAGCCAAACCGCCGCCGCCGGGGCCAGCAGGTGCAGCGCGTACACGATCCACCGCCCCGTGCCGGTGGGTAATTGGAACAGCCCCGGCACCTGCACCAGCGCAACCCCGGTCAAAAAGGTCGCCAATCCCAGCACAAACACGATGATTCCAAGGCGGATCGCCACCCGGTTCGGGCGGTTGCGTGAAGTGACCCAATGGTGCACCCCGAACCAAACGAATGGCACCCCCAACACCAGCCCGACACCGATATGCGCCAGATACACCCAAAAGGTGAACGCGTTGGTCAACGCCTGGTCCCGCGCGGCCTCCAGCACCCGCAGCACCACCAGGTAAAACCCGCTGGCCGAAAGGATTGCAAAAGCGGCGAAAACGATCGCCAGCAACACCTTCAGGCCGGTGCCCAACGCGGGCACGTACTTGAACGGAACCCGCTTGCCCGCGGTCCCCATCGGGCTGGGAAACCCGGCTGGTGAATCTCCTTGGGACATCGAACCCTCCAAGCCGGGCTTTTACCGGCTTTTATTAGCCACTGCCCGTGTGCCGGGAAGCACCCGTCGGCCTCATCAAGGCCCGCAGGGCGACCTATGAATCAATAGGGTTGCGCCAAAAATGATTGGCTTGGCGAGCGATAAAACTCGATAAAAAGCCCGCTCGGCCCGGAAAACCCCAGATTACAGGCGCGGAGGTTGCAGGATTTCAGCGCGATATCCAGCCAGACTTTCATCTTCCAGGGATGGGGCAATGACAAGCAAGCAAGCCCCTGGAACCACCGGAACGGCATTCCCGGCCCACGCATTTTCCGCGGGAACTGGCGCTTCCACTTGGGAAATCGGCGTGAGGGGTGGCTTGGAGGACTTGCACTGCGGCCCCTGGCACGGGCAGGTAGGGACGGACGGCGTCACCACCACCACTTCGCCGTTGGCCCGCTGAACCACATAGCCGTGGTCGCCGCATCCCGCTCGGGCGTTCCCCGAAGCGGCCAGCCAAAAGGCCAGCGCCACCGCGCAGGCGGTGCACACCTTCACCAGGCTGGGTCTTGCCAGCGGCATGGGCCTTTTCCTTGGGATTACACTCTAACTATCCCTGCTTTCTCCCGCCCTGACAAGGGTACTCGGACCGCTTTTCCCCCACATCCCCCGGCTGTTTTCTAAGATGATCCGTTCCAGGTAGCCGGGTCGCCCGGTCACTCTCCCAGCGTTGTCACGGATGGGGTTTTCAATGCCGCGTTTCTGGGCCGCCTGCATCCAGACAGACCTTCCCAACCCCGCCTCGCGCGCGGAGCTTCCCAAGCGCATCGGCCATGCCCTCACCCTCATCGAGCAGGCAGTGGTGGGCTACCGACCCTTCGGCGATGTCCGTCTGGTGGTTTTCCCCGAGTTCTACCATTCCGCCCCCATTTACCCGGATGCGGCCCAGTTGCGCGAGCACCTGGCGGTGGAAATCAGCCCCCAACTGCTCGAGCCCTATGTCAAAAAGGCCCGGGAACACCGCGTCTACATCCAGACCGGCACCTTCCTCGAGGTCCATCCCCGCTGGCCCGGCCATGTGTTCAACACCACATGCCTCATCGGCCCGGAGGGCGAACTCTATCGCTATCGCAAGGTGAATCCCTGGCTGCCCTGGGAGGTCCACACCAGCCCCCACGACCTGCTCGACCAAGGCTACGATGACCCGCTGTTCCCTGTAGCCGATACTGAGATCGGCAAGCTCGGCTGCGCCATCTGCTATGACTGGCTGTTCCCCGAGCCCATCCGCCAACTGGCGGTCAACGGCGCCGAGATCCTCATCCGCGTCAGCGCCTACATGGACCCTTGGGGCGCCACCCAGCCCATGGACTGGTGGACTGTGGTCAACCGCTGCCGCGCCCTCGAAAACATCGCCTATGTGGTGGCCGCCAACCAGGGTGCCAGCCTCTCCCACTACCCCCCGTTCTCTTGGCCGGGCGGAAGCATGGTCGTCGATTTCGACGGCCGCATCCTAGCCCAGGCCGACCCCGGCCCCGGCGACAAGATCGTTGTCGCCCCGGTCGATATCGATGCCCTTCGCCATGAGCGCTCGCGCCGGCAGGGCCACCAGATGCTCGAGCACATGCGTTTGACCGCCTGCCCGCCCAAGCGTTGGGTGGATGGCAAAAACCCCTGGGAAGGAAGGAAACACCAATGAGCAAGGAACTGAACTTCAAGCAGGAACTCACCGCCTGCTTCGGCAAACCCGTGGCCGAAAACCCCACCCAGGCCATGGTCGAGGCTGCCTACCATCACCACAAACTGGCCTGGCGCTACCTCACTGTCGAGGTGGATCCAGCCGACCTGGGGGACGCCGTCCGCGGCGCCCGCGCCATGGGATTCCGCGGCTTCAACTGCACCATCCCGCACAAGGTCGCCGTCATCCAGCACCTCGACGGGCTGGGTGAATCCGCCAGCCTCATGGGAGCCGTCAACTGCGTCGTCCGCAGGGGCGACAAGCTCATCGGCGAAAACACCGACGGCCTCGGCTTCGTCCAGTCCCTGCGCACCCTCACCGACCCAAGGGGCAAGCGGGTCCTCATGCTGGGCGCCGGGGGCGCCGCCCGCGCCATCGGCGTCGAACTCGCCCTGGCGGGCGCCAGCCATATCACCCTGGTCAACCGCTCGGCCGAACGCGGTCAAACCCTCGCCGCGCTGCTGCGCGACAAGGCCAAGATCGCCTGTGATCTCGTGGTGGGCACCGCCGACGCCAAAATTCCCGACGGAACCGATGTGGTGATCAACGCCACCTCCATCGGTCTCTACCCCGATGTGAACGCTCGACTGCCGCTCGACACTGCCGGCCTGAAGCCCGGCATGGTGGTGGCGGATGTCATTCCCAACCCGCCCACCACACGGCTCGTCCGCGAGGCCAGGGAGAAGGGCTGCAAGGTCATCGACGGACTCGGCATGCTGGTCAACCAGGGCGTCATTGGCATCAAGCACTGGTCCGGCATCGACCCCGACCCCGCCGTGATGCGCAAGGCCCTCGAGGATGTCTTCGGGGTGTGATTCAATCGGCAGTAACCGGGAGCTCCACCCTCAAATCTCCACCCTCGGCCTCTCTTCTATTTCCCTTTGTTCCGAGGCTTCCGGCCCGTCTGCCACAACCCCGGGCAGATGCGGCGGCCTCAGCTCCACCGGCTTCCCCTTCCTTGATTTCGAGATCAGGTTCAACGACTCCACCACCACCGAGAATCCCAT
>JAFMJU010000517.1 GCA_017853285.1 Gemmataceae bacterium | reverse complement strand
AACCCCTCCGCTCCGCTACGGATGCTGATCATCCCCGTTTCCGCCGCCACCCTGATTTCCTCGAAGGCCTCCGGCACCGCTTCGTCGGGGAATGCCGGCAGGTTATCCACCAGTCGGAGTGGCAGCCCCATCTCCCGGGTCGCTTGCGCCGCGTTTTCAGGTTTGGCCCCGGGAACAATGACCTGAATACCCATCTGCCAAAACTCCTGCGTGATCTATTTCCCGCCCAAGGCTAAAATAACCTACGGGCCCTTCACCGAAACCAGCCATGGACTGATCAGGCATGACCTGCCGACAATCGAGGATGTTGCGGAACCTGCTTTTTTGGATGGGGTTGGCCTCCATGGGCTTTTGCCCGCCCGGTGTCAGGTGCCAGCAGGCCGGGGCGGACGCCGCCAGGGGCTATCAAGCCCTCACGAGGCGCGCCTTCGTGCCGGGGCAGTTCCCAATGTCCCAAATCGAAAACGCTTGGAAACTTTGGGGATTGAAGGAAAAACCGGCCAACTACCGGGACCTTTTCCGCGAGCGGTATGGACTTGCGGAGGCACCATACCCCAATGGCGACTTACCCATGGGGCTGAAATCCAGCCGGATGCCCTTGGGCACCGAGGGCGCCAGTCTGGATTGCCTCACTTGCCACGGCGGTTCCCTGCTTGGCAAGCCATTTCCAGGCCTGGGCAACACATCCCTCGACCTGCAAGCTATTTTCGAGGAATTAACCACCCGGGGCACCAAACCGATCCGCACGCCTTACACCTTTTGCAATACCCGGGGTACCAACGAAGCCGGAGCAACCTCGGTTTATCTGGCCGGGCTCCGGAATCCAGACCTGAGCCCCAAGCTGCCATGGCGCGATTTGGGCCTGCACGATGACCTGTGCGAGGATGTCCCGGCCTGGTGGCACCTGAAGCGCAAAAAAACCATGTACGCCACCGCCGAGGCCGACGCCAGAAGCGTGCGATCCATCATGCAATTCATGATGCACCCCCTCAATTTCCCTTCGGCGTTCGAACGGGAGGAGAACACCTTCAGGGATATCCAGGCCTGGATCCTCAGCCTCAATCCCCCGAAGTGGCCCTGGAAAATAGACACGGCCCGCGCCGACAGGGGCAGGCTGGTGCACCGGCAACACTGCGCCAGGTGCCACGGAACCCAGGACCACTACCCCAACAAGGTGATTCCTCTCGAGGAGATTGGAACCGACCCCACCCGCTACCGTGGCATCGAGGAAGCCTTCGGGGACTTTTACAACCAAAGCTGGTTTTCCATGGAAAAAGACGGCTGGTTCGGTCCGGGCTACAAAGCCCAGCGCTCCGGGGGTTACCAGGCCCCACCCCTCGACGGCATTTGGGCAACCGCCCCTTACCTGCACAACGGGTCGGTCCCAACCTTGGAGGCGCTGCTCAATTCGCCAATGCGTCCAAACATTTTCACCCGCAGTTTCCAAACGGGCGAAAACGACTACGACCGTGAAAAAGTGGGCTGGAAAACAGAAGCCCCGCCTGCCAAAGCCCCGGTATCCCCCCTGGAGGCCCGCAAAATCTACGACACACGCCAACCCGGAAGGGCCAACGGCGGTCACACTTACGGGGACAAACTTTCCCCGGAAGAACGCACCGACCTGATCGAGTACCTCAAGACGCTGTGATCCCATCCAAAGCGAAAACCCGGTAGTCCAGGTCCGGGAAAGGGTTGTTCATCGATTCGATCCGGGCCAATCCGTCCGGGTCCAAATCCTGATGCCTGATGGAAGATTCCAAAGTCAAAAAATTCAGGGTGTGGTCGCGGATTCTCTTGGCGGCATACTCCGCGTGGGCCCCGGTGGAGAGAATAAAAGCCCAATCGCTGGACTGTAACAGCAGGCACTCCCTCCCGGCCTGATTCAGCGCCCGTCGAATCAGGGGCCCCGGGTCAGGGTGACCTTTGGCCAGGTCGCGCATCCTTTCCGCCACGGCGTGGATATGCGGATAGATCCAATCGTTGTTGCCATTCAGCCAAAAGGAACAATAGCCCCCCTCGCCCCAGGTGGAATAGCCAGGCATGGCGATTTGGGGGTTGGGATGCCGGTTCAAAAAAGCTGGAAGGTGGACAGGTTCCAACAAGCCCTCACCCTTCGACAGCAGGCGGAACAGATGGTCCAGCCACTGCGGTCCCTCGTGCCACCAGTGGCCAAACAACTCGGCATCATATGGAGCGGTGATCAGGGCAGGCTTCCCCCCCATCGATTCGGCCAAATAACCAACCTGTGTCTCCCTGGCCCGCAAGAAATGGGCGGCGTGTTCCCGCGCCCTCCCCGCCGCCAACATCGCATCATATGGCAGTTTCTTCTCCCCAGGTCCGGTGATGCGGTGATACTTGATCCCAAGCATGGCCCGCTGCCCCTGCCCAGGCAGGTACGGACTCAGGTACTCCAGATCCAGGTCGTACCCGATGTCCCGATAAAAATCCCGGTAGGCAGGATCACCCGGATACCCCTCCATCCGGCTCCACACCTGGCGGGAAGATTCCAGGTCCCTTGCCGCCACAACCAACCCGCTTCCCGGACAACTCAGCGGCGCATACACCCCCTGCCGGGGCATCGGGCTGGATAGGAGGACGCCGTGGGTGTCCACAAACACAAAACCAACCCCGCAATCAGCCAGAATCCGGTCCATCCCTGGAGCGAAACCGCACTCTGGCAGCCACATTCCCCGGGGGCGCATCCCGAAATGCCGCTCGTGCTCGCGGCAACCCTGTTCAATCTGGGCCCGGATCGCCCCCTGTTGGCAAACCAGTGTGGGAAGCAGGGCATGGGTGGCGGCACACCCGATGATTTCCAGGGCCCCGGCCTGCTGATGGAACGAAAAACCATTCAACGGGTTGCGCCCCAGAGACTCATACAAGGCCCGGGTCCT
>JAFMJU010000516.1 GCA_017853285.1 Gemmataceae bacterium | reverse complement strand
TGGTGCTGGTGGAACTGGAAATCGAGAAGGGCTGGCACCTCTACGCCAACCCGGCCGGCAACGAGGATCTCGACAGCGTGAAGACCACCGTGACCGTGGTGGGCGAAAAAGCCGAGGTGGTTTATCCAAAAGGCAAGCAGGTCATCGATCCGGTGGTGGGCAACTATGTCACCTACGAGGGCAAGCAGACGATCCAGGTGTATGTGCCCGCTGATAAGAAGGGCCCGCTGAAAATGCAGGTCAGCTTCCAGGCCTGCGACGAGAAGACCTGCCTGCAACCCGCCAAGGTGACCGTCGAGCTCAAGTGAGCCCCTTCCCGAAGAGTTGCCCTCGCAGGAGCTGAAGTCGCATGATCGGGCTCGTTGGTCTGGCTGGCATTTTGGTTCTGGGTCAGTCAGGGGCGTGGAAACCGGCACCGGTCCCCATCTCCACCCGGTGGGCGGCCGAGGTGAAACCGGACAAGGTCCTTCCGGAATATCCCCGCCCGCAGATGGTCCGCGAACGCTGGGAAAACCTGAACGGCCTGTGGGACTACGCCATCCGTCCGCGGCAAGAGACCCGGCCACCCCGGTGGGACGGGAAAATCCTGGTCCCGTTCGCCGCCGAGTCCAGCCTTTCCGGTGTGGGCAAGACCGTGGGCGATGCCAACCGCCTTTGGTACAAGCGTGATTTCACCGTGCCCCCCTCCTGGCAGGGCCAGCGGGTGCTGCTGCACTTCGGCGCGGTCGATTGGCAATGCGAGGTCTTCCTCAACGGCGAGAAGGTCGGCGAACACGAGGGCGGTTACGACTCGTTCTCGCTCGACCTCACCGGCAAACTGAGGGGCGAACCGGGCACTCCCCAGCAACTGGCTGTCGCCGTGTGGGACCCGACGGACAAGGGCCCCCAACCGCGCGGCAAGCAGGTCGCAAAGCCAGAGGGGATCTGGTACACCCCCGTTACCGGCATCTGGCAAACCGTCTGGATGGAGGCCGTGCCCCGCTCCAGCATCACCGGTCTGGTCCTCACCCCCGACCTCGAAAACGGCTCGCTGAAAATCACCGTCCGCGCCGACGGCGAGAGAACCGAGCCCGAGTCCTGCACCGTGGTGGTGCGGGCCGACGGGGACGAGGTGGCCCGCGCCACGATCCCCGAGAACAAGGAATCTTCCATCAAGCTGAGCCTGGTGAAGCCCTGGTCGCCCGCCGACCCGTTCCTGTACGACCTCGAGGTGCGGCTCGCTTCCGGCGACCGGGTCACCAGCTACTTCGGCCTGCGCTCCATAGCCGTGGGCAAAGACCCCGCCAAACCAAGCGGCCCCAACCGCCTGCTGCTCAACGGCAAGCCACTCTTCCAGTTCGGCCCGCTCGATCAGGGCTGGTGGCCCGACGGTTTGTACACCGCCCCCACGGACGCCGCCTTGCTGTACGACATCGAGATGACCCGTCGAATGGGTTTCAACATGTGCCGCAAGCATGTGAAGGTGGAACCCGAACGCTGGTACCACCATTGCGACAAGGCTGGCCTGCTGGTCTGGCAGGACATGCCCAACGGCGACCGGAACATCGGCCCCGGCCAGCCCGACATCACCCGCGAGGCCCGCAGCGAGGCCATCTACCGCAGGGAGTTGAAGGCCCTCATCGAGGGCAAGCGCAACCACCCCTGCATCGTTGTCTGGGTTCCGTTCAACGAGGGATGGGGCCAGTTCAAGACCAACGAGATCCTCGAGGAAACCAAAAAGCTCGATCCCACCCGCCTGGTCGACGGCCCCTCCGGCTGGACCGACCGCAAGGGCGGCGACATGCAGGACGCCCATGTCTACCCCGGACCGGGCATGCCCGGATTGGAGGACCGGCGTGCCGCCGTGCTGGGCGAGTACGGCGGTCTGGGGCTACCTCTGGAAGGTCACTTGTGGCTGCAGAAGGGCAATTGGGGCTACCAGAGCTTCCGCGACCGCGCCTCGCTGGCCAACGCCTACAAGAACCTGAACCTGAGGCTGGGCGGTCTGGTGGGCAAGGGTCTGGCCGCCGCGGTCTACACCCAGACCACCGATGTGGAGGTGGAGGTGAACGGCCTGATGACCTACGACCGCGCCATCCTGAAACTGCCTCCCGAGGCCAGGGAATGGAACGAGCGGCTGTACCAGGCCCAACCGGAGTTCACCGACCTGCTGCCCACCGCCGTCACCAAGGCCACACCTTGGCGGTTCACCACCAGCACCCCCGGGGCGGATTGGGAAAAGCCCGGGTTCGACGCGTCAGGCTGGAAGGAAGGTCCGGGCGGATTCGGCACCGAAGGCACCCCCAACTCCCGTATCGGCACCGTGTGGAACACGCCGGAAATCTGGCTGCGTCGCGACTTCCGGTTGGATTCCGTCCCAACCGGCCTCCTGGCGCTCGATATCCACCACGATGAAGATGCAGTAGTCTACCTCAACGGCGTGAAGGTGGCCGATTTGCCCGGCTACTCCACCGGCTACGAGCTGCTGCCCCTCGACGGCAAGGCGCTGGAGGCCCTGAAGCCTGGCGCCAACACACTGGCCATCCATTGCAAACAAACCCGGGGAGGCCAGTACATCGACGCCGGCCTGCTCATCGGCATCACCAAGCAAAAGGACCGTTAACCGCCCGCAAGCGGATCGGAAAGAAGCCCATGGACGGGACCGGGAAAAAACTGGCGGTGCTGTTGCTGGCGTTGGCGGCACTGTCTCCCTCCATGGCCAAGGCCGACACGGCATCTTCTGGGCTGGTCACCGGTGGCAACTATCCGGTGAAGGTGCTGGACAACATCCCCTACCGCACCGATCCCCAGGCCGATCCCCAGAAGCACAAGCTCGACCTGTACCTGCCCAGGGGACCGAAGAATGTCCCCGTGCTCTTCTTCATCCACGGGGGATCCTGGTCCCGGGGCGACCGC
>JAFMJU010000515.1 GCA_017853285.1 Gemmataceae bacterium | reverse complement strand
CCCCTTGGGGAGGTTGGATCCGATCCACCTCGGACGCCAACTCCGAGATAGGCACAAGGAGACTATCGGGCAGCTTGGCTATGGCGTTTTCTTCGGGGGTGCGCACATCCACCAAGTAAAAGGAGTGGCCGGTTTGCCGCCACCGCTCGAATTCGCGCACATCCAAATTCACTGGCATTGAAGCTGCCCCCGGGTGGTTTGCCCTCAATAACCATGATAGGAGGGAGCCCGAGGATTATGGCCGGGTGGCTGTTTCGCCCGAAGTGGCAGGTGGGACGGCCCTGGATTGCCCTGGGGCACCCTTGCGAAAAGTCTCGCGGACCTGGTTTTGAGCTTCCTCAACGGGAATGCTGAAAACCTTGCCGAAAATAGCCCGTGAATCCAGTAGGGCGGGGTCAGGGGCGGAGAAACCGTCCAAGTCTTCCAGTCGCAATCGTCCCTTGTCAAGAACCAGCCACGAGCAAAGGGCCCAGGAAGCCAGGTAAGCCTGACGGCTCGCCTCCATGTCGTCGGATCCGGTGACATGGAAACGGCTTGCCGGCGATTTGAGCAATTCTTCCAGGGCCAGGTCCCGGCCCGCCTGAACCTCGGCGCGGAATCGCTTGACCCGCTCCGGATCCGCCAAGTCGGCCCGCAGATCACCGGCCTCCACCAGCGCCGATTCGAAAAGTTGCGCAAGGCCCTCATTCAACCACGGAGGAATGGTCATGCCTGGCCTGAGCACGAACCTTGAAAGGTAGGCGTGGAACACCTCATGGTTCATTCGCGAGAAAAGGCGGTCGCGTTCCTGACGCAAAATCCGCTCGTTGGTGATGGCTGTTTCACGCAACGACTTCAGGGATTGGTCGAAGGGCCTTTGCAACTCTGGCGGTAGCTTTCCCCCGTAGGCCTTGCGCAACTCATCACCCCGGCTTTGCAATTCGGAGAGGTTTTGGGTGTGCAGCACCCGCAATTGTTCCATGCGTGCATCCAGCTTTGTTTGGTCGGTGGCAAGGCCCACTTCACCGGCGGAAGTGTCGCACCATGCGGGGTTGAGAACTGCACGACCGCGAGCCTTGCATAGCGCATGCCATTCCTCCAGGGAGGATGTGACCAAAATGCTCACAGGCCCCGATTCCTGACGGGCGGGCAGCAGCCTTTCAAAGGCGCTGAAAACCTGATCAAGTTGCAGCGCGCATAGCTCGGCGATTTCCGGTCGCGCTGTGGTTAATAGGGTGAATCTCTGGCCGGCGTACTTCCACGCGCGTTGTGTGCCAGGCTTGTCCGTGGGCCAGTCCGCCCTGGACAAACCGACCGGGGGTTCCGCGGAATCGGAACCCGGGGCGGGGGGCTTTTCCAGCAGCTTGAGCCGGGCAAACCGCTTGGCGCGTTCGGCGACAATGAGATCCAGGCGCTTTACCAGCAGGTCGCGGTCTTCTGAATCCAGCAGGTCCACCCGCTCCACCTGATCCTGGGGAACACGCACTGTGATGATGAAGGTGGGGCGCCCGGGCTTGCGTATGACTTGACGCAGTTCGATGCCGGCTGGATCCTGCCGGACTACCAGCCCTTCCAAGGGTTCAAACGGAGGTGTGCGGACCACCGTCTCGAGTTTCCAGGAGTCTGCCTGGGGAGGAGAAACAGGTGCCGGCGGTTGGGCTGGAGCAACAACCAAGGCTAGGCACAGCCATCCACCGAGGCCTGTCATGGCTTGATTTCCACCATGGCCCCATGGTTGGCGGCGCTGGAGTTGGCCGCCTCCAGGAACGCCATCAGCTCGATAGTTTCAGCAGGCGGTACGGGGGATTTGCGGGTTTGGAAAAACAGGACAATCTGCTTCAGCAATTCCCGGTAGATGGTGCCTGTGCCCACTGACTGGGATCGGATGGATTTTTTCCCAAACAGGCTGAAACCGAAGCCCTGGTTGCCGGCACGAAGGCCACGCAATGTGCCGATTCGACCATCGGACCAGATCCCTGTGACCTGGTCGGTTTCTTTCTGATAGACCGCCTGAACCCTGGCGCAACCGGGGCCCATCAGCGTGAACAGGATTTCCGCGGCGTGGATGCCGTAGTGGTACAAGCCCGGGTTTTTCCCTGCCATTTCAGACAGGCTGGCCGGACCCCAGGTGGCCGCGCCCACGCGCTCCTGCGCTGGCGTCTCCGCAAGGGCCTTCACCACCTCCTCGGCGTAACGCAGGCTGGAGCTTGAGAAAACGGCGGTGTTGTGCTTGCGGGCAAGGTCCATGATCGCCACCGCGTCTTTGCGGCCGCAGGTGAATGGTTTGTCGATGAAAAGGGGGATCCCTTTTTCCAGAAATGGGCGGGCGTGTTCCAAATGGGCCCCGCCCTCCAGCGAACAAAGGAGCAGCCCGTCAATTTTGCCGATCATGTCGCCGGGATTATCCACCAGCGGAATACCGATTTTTTTGATCTCCTCGACATAGCCCGGAATTCTTTGGGGCGCCAGTTCCGAGGTGCCGGGGCAGCCGATGACCACCCGCGCCCCGTCAACCCATTGCGTTTGGGGGATACCCTGGTGGTTGAGCCGCTGAGCGAACGCCACCACATGGGAGGTGTCGAAGTCAAGCATTCCCAAACGGATCATGGGGATATTCCTGGCTGAGGCAATGAGACATTTTACCCGGTTCAGGTGGGCTTGAGCCAACGCCATCGGCGCAAAAAAAGCACCAGTGCGAGCAGGGGCAAAAGGCACAATCCCCAGACCCCGGCCAGACCACTGGCCTGGCTAGCCTGGAAGGGAATGTAGGCGGCAATCATCCAGCCCACGGCAGACTGTACACGGGCAGGGACGGGCTCGCGGTTCGCCTGAATGACCTTCGGCGCCAATATCCAAAGCAAAAGGCCAATCAGGCCCCAGGCAAGCAGCGCCCGGTAAATCCACGGCAGGAGTGAATCG
>JAFMJU010000514.1 GCA_017853285.1 Gemmataceae bacterium | reverse complement strand
CCTCCTGCTGCCGACAAACCGCCCTTTCAGTCGAGCTTGTCCTCCAACAGGTTTTTTCTGCAGCGGCCATTTTGGGCGCCGTATTTTTGGTCACACAGTCCAATCCGGCCCGGGCGGCGCTTTCATTCACATTGGCTGTTTTGGGTACCAGCGGCCTGTACCTCACCTTGGGCGCCCCCTTTCTTGCTGCAGCGAATGTGATTGTTTATGCCGGGGCAATCATCGTCACCTTCCTTTTCGTGCTGATGTTGGCCCAGCAGGACGGGCCAAGTGATTCAAGTTCAAGGAGTCGGGATCCATTTCTCGCCGCCCTGACCGGTGGGCTTTTGTTGTTTGTGATCGCGCATACGGTGACGGGAGACCGGGCCCGTTTGCAATTGCCAGCACTTTCATCCAACCCGGCCCCCGTGATGCCCGCCCGTTTGGCGGATGAAGCCGGCGCCAGGGCGGATGCCTCGGGAAGGTTGGCCATCCCGGCTGAAAACACCGCATTCTTGGGAGCCAATATTTACCGCCAATTCCTAATCGGGGTGGAAGTCGCCGGTGTGTTGCTGGTGGTAGCCACGGTGGCGGCGATCGTTATCGCGCAGCGAAAAAATCCGGCTGTCGCCGGACCGGGGGTGAAGTGATGGCTCCTCCTTCCGAATATCCAGACCTAAGCCAGCATCTTTTGGTGGGCGCCATCTTGTTTTGTCTGGGACTGGTGGGATTCGTCGCCCGGCGGAACCTGATTCTCGCCTTCCTGAACGCCGAGCTGATGATTCAGGGTGTGGCCCTGAATTTTGTGGCTTTTGCCCGTTACCGGGGCAATCTGGAGGGACAGTCCTTTGTGCTGTTTCTCCTGACCGTTGCGGCTTGCGAAGCCGCCATCGCGATGGCACTCATCCTGGTTCTTTACAAGAATCGGGGAACCCTGGATGTGAGCGTTTGGCAGGACTTGCGGGAAGATAGTCTCGATCCCGTGGTGGACGCAGAGCCTTTGCCATTGCCTGGCGCGCAACCGCCAATGCCGCCCTTGCCCACCGCTGGCCTCGGTCCGCAGCCGCCTGAGGAGCTGAGTCGTGTTTAATGTGACCACCGAGAATTTGTGGGTATTGTTGCCGCTCATTCCCGGCTTGCCCGTGTTTGCCGCGATGCTGGTCGCCCTTTTCGGCCACCGGCTGGGCAATCGCAGTCACTATCCGGTGCTGTTGGCGGTGGGAACCAGCGCGGTCATCGCGATTTTGGCCCTGATCCATGTCAACCATGCCGGGAAGGACCAGGCCCGGGAGGCGATTTACCACTACGCGAACTGGTTTGAAGCGGGAAATCTCAGGGTGGACTGGGAGCTCCGGCTAGACGCTCTCAGCGCGATGATGGCCGCAATGGTCAGCTTCATCAGTTTGTGGATCGTCCTTTTCAGTGCCGGATACATGCATGGCGACCCAGGGTACCCACGTTATTTCGCGGCGGTCTCCCTGTTCGTGGGCGCGATGAACATCCTGGTCCTGGCCAACAATTTGCCCCTGCTTTTCCTGGGATGGGAAGGGGTGGGGGTTTGTAGTTACCTGTTGATCGGCTTCTGGTTCGCCAAGCCCGAGGCCGCAAAGGCCGCCAGGAAAGCTTTCCTGGTCACCAGGCTGGGGGATGTGGCACTGCTAGCGGGCATGGTGCTGCTCTACCGAGCCGGCGACCCAGTCGGATTGTCGTTCGACACCATGTTCAGCCATAATTATGATCCAACCACTCTTTATTGGGCCCTTGTCTGCCTGGGCATTGGCGCCTTTGGCAAATCGGCCCAGTTTCCCCTGCATGTCTGGTTGCCGGACGCCATGGAAGGGCCCACCCCGGTCAGCGCACTGATACATGCGGCCACGATGGTGACCGCCGGTGTTTACCTTTTGGCCCGGGTTCTGCCGCCATTGACTGGTGATGCGGTATCTCCGGCCCAGTTGCAGGCTGTCGGAAACTTTCAGGACATCGTCCTGGTCTGCGGGGGCGTAACGGCCCTGCTTGCCGCGTTGATCGCATTGGGGCAAACCGACCTGAAGCGCATACTCGCGTATTCCACCCTCAGCCAACTGGGTTACATGTTCATGGCCCTTGGGGTGGGAACGAGTTCCGGCACGGCCGAATGTCACCAATTGGTGAGCGCGGCGTCCGGCGCCGCGGTTTTCCATCTCTTCACCCACGCTTTTTTCAAGGCCTTATTGTTCCTCTCCGCCGGCAGTGTGATGCACGCCATGGGGAATGTGCTGGATCTTCGCAGGATCGGCGGCCTGCGTAAGTTGCTTCCCATCACCCATATCGCCTTCCTGATCGGTGCATTGGCGCTTGCAGGTTTGCCGCCCTTCTCCGGGTTTTTCAGCAAGGACGGGATCCTTGAGGCATTGGAACAGGGGGCCCATTCGGGTGGCGAGCGGGCCGGTTTGCAGCAAGCCATGCTTTTCTTGGGCCTCGTTACCGCAGCCCTGACCGGTTTGTACACCTTCCGCGCTTACCTGCTTGCATTCTGGGGTGAGCAACGCGTTCCAGAGGAAGCCGGGCACCATGCCCATGAGTCCCCCCCGGTGATGACCATTCCCCTGGCGGTTCTGGCTGTCCCCGCCGCCTTGGTTGGATTGGCAGTTGGTCCGAGCCATTTTTTCGGCGATTTCATTCAAAGCGCCCCCGGATGGAGCCCAGCCGAGCACCACGATTTCGCCTGGAAAATGGCCGGAATCGGTTTGGGCGCCGGCCTGTTGGGTATCACCGTTGCGTTTCTTTTGGGTGACCGTCGGCCGACGAGGGCTTCCAATAACCTGGTGGGGGCTGCCCGAAGCGGTTTCTTCATTGATGATGTCTACAACAGCTTCATCACCAAACCGTTCGAATTCGGTGGCCGTTTGCTGAACTTCCTGGACCGGGAACTGGTGGACA
>JAFMJU010000513.1 GCA_017853285.1 Gemmataceae bacterium | reverse complement strand
CATCTAGATCGCCGCTCTGGCGTTGATGCTGTGGCGTTGGCTACGGACCGGGGAAGAGGCGGGACTGCGTGGATTGGTGGAGGCCGGACGGCTGTCCGAGGCGACCGAAGCGGCTGGACGGCTGACGCGGCAAAGGCCCGATGCACCGCAGGCGTGGCGGTGGTTGGCGACCTGCCACCGGCTGGGCGGGAGGCTGGAGCAAGCCGCGGAAGCGCTGGACCGGGCCTTCTCCCTGGAACAGGGCGGAATGGGTGATTTGGTCGCCGACCGGGCCCTGTTGCGGGCCACGGGCGGTGACCTGGAAGGCACCGAGAAATTCCTCCGGGCCTGGTGGGAACGGAACCCGCGCGAGGCCTGGCAGGCCGACCTGGCCATGGCCAAAGGCTGCCTGCGGCGGTTCCGCGGCAAGGAGGCGCTGCACCATCTGGACCGGTGGGTGAAGGCATCTCCAGGGAGCCCCTTCGCGCTGGCGGAGCGCGGCAAGGCGAAGGCGTGGCTGTTGGCCTACCAGGAGGCGATTGAGGATCTGGAGGCTTCCCTGACCGCGGGGCCCCCGGGAGAGCGGGAGACCCGGGTCACCCTGGCGCGGTGCCTGCTGGAGAACCGGCAGCCAGCCCGGGCGCTTGAGAGACTAGGCCCGCTTTTGGAGCGGGAGGACGCCGACGCCATGGAGATCCGGTTGGGGATCCTGTGCCTGCTGGAAACGGGTGAACTGGAGAGTGCCGGGCTGCTTCTGGGCAAGCTGGCGCGTCTCCCCGATGCCCAGGGGCAAAACGCGCTGCTGGAGGCGCGTGTGGAGATGGCCCGTGGGGAGCAGACTGATTGGGTTCGATGCGAGGCGCTGCTTCGCCGGGCGACGGCCCGGGCGCCGGGAGACCACGAGGCGCTGTTTTTGTGGATCGGGGCATTGCGGAAGTCGGGCCGGGAGGCCGAGGCCAAGGAGAACGAGAACCGGCTGGCCCGACTGGAAAGCGCCTACGCCCGCATCCAGAAAATCCAGCGCGGCGAGATGGACAAGGCCCCCCGGGACCCGAACCTGCACGCCGAGGTGGGCGGATTGCTCGAGTCGGTCGGGAATCTGGACGAGGCGCTCGAGTGGTACCAAAGCGCCCTGGCGATCGACCCGGGGCATCCGGGCGCTGTCGCCGGTGCAGCCCGGCTGCGCGGGGCGGCCCGATCAGCGGCGGGGGTTGGGGCCGAGCCAAAGTAGGGAACACTCCGCCAGCCATTGGGCGGAATGGGTGGCACTTGCCGGTTGCCGGCCCATCAGGCGGATGAGTCGTTCACGGGCCGGTGCGGGATCCGGCCGCTGCAGGTCGAGGTAGAAGGCGGCGGCCTGCAAATCGAGCATCGAATCCTCGAGCTTGCGGCTGTTCTCCACCACTTCCCGCACCCGGGCCAGCTCCCCCAGGACCGGGGGCAGCGACCACTCTGAACCAGGCAGGTTGAGGCCGAGGCCCCAGGCGAGGATGCGGGGCAACGCCCGCGTGGTCCGCATGGCCGCCTGCGAGCGGTTGGCCTCCAGCGCCATGGTCAAGGCGTCCAGCCTGGCGGAGGCCTCCGCCGCGCGTCCCACCGAGGCCAGTTGGAGGGTGGTGTACCAGGTGCCGGCGGGCAGTGCCAGGAGGCCCGATCCGCCCTCGAGCGTGACTATGCCCAGGAACCCATCGAGATCATCGGTTGAGGTTCCCTCCACGAGCCTCTTCAACGAATCGGCCTTGCCCAGCAGGGCCATCAGCTCGAGTTCCAGGCGCACTCCCTCGGCGCCGATCAGCGTGACGGGGCTTTTTTCAAGGATCGCCAGGGCTGTTTCCGCCAGACCTGCATCTAGGGCCAACGCGGCCTGGCGGACCGGGTTCTCTGGGTATTCGGCCGCTTTCAGGGCGTGGTCGGCGAGGGCGCCGCCGACCCGCGCCCGCAGGGTGGCGAGTGATTGGCGGAGTTCCCCGGCACCGCTTTGGGAACTTGCCGAGCCTTGGGGTGTGGTGGCGGCCTGTTCGAGGTAGGCCAGCGAGGCATCCAGTTGGCCGTTTTCGAGGAACTGGCGGGCGAGGGCCAGCAACGCGCCGGGCCTGCCCGAATCCGCGGCCCGCTTCAGCAGGTGCACCGCCTGCACATGGCGCAGGGTGGTGATCAGGCGCAGGCCCGGTGAGTGTTTGCGGAAGGACTCGCTCGAGAGCTCCAGCAGCATGGCCCTGCCGAGGTTTTCAAGGACTGGCCCGGCGGATGGAGGGGTGGCGCCATCGAGGGTGACTCCCTCCCAGCCGGCGCGCTTGGCCAACTGCAGGGCGGCCAGGCTGACGGGGTCGCCGGGGATCACCCGGAGGGGATCATCGGCCAGGCACTGGCTGAGCAGAGCCGCCGGCACCGGGAAAGCTGTGCCCGGGGAAACCGGCTGCGAGCCGACCACCTGTCCCCACAGGGCCGCCGTTTGGAAGGCGAGCAACTGCTTGCGCCGGCGGGGAGCCGACACGCGGTTGGAGGTTTCCACCCAGTTAAGCCAGCCTAACAAATCCTGGGCCGGGTAGAACCGGGGTGCGTGGGCTTGCAGGACCGTTCCTTCGGCCAAAGGCATCTGGCTTGGGTCGAGGCGGGCCAGTACCGGGATGCCGGCGGCCAATCGCAGCAGGTTGTAGGGTGGGGATTTGTCCAGCAGAGTGGCCGAGCCCAGGGCGGCCTCCTGCCACCGGCGTGGCAGGGATGCGTCCGGATGGGACAGCACCACCCTGGCCTCCTGATTCCGCCACCAGGACGGGTCGGCCATGTCGGCGGATTCTTTTTGCCATGGGCTCAAGGAGCCGCCAAACCACTCGAGGTCGGGGCCGAGGGCATCGGTTGGACCGAGACCGCCGGACACCCAGGCGGGAGCCAGTAGGCCGTCGAGAATCTTCCACGGGGTGGTTGT
>JAFMJU010000512.1 GCA_017853285.1 Gemmataceae bacterium | reverse complement strand
ACAAAGCCAACTTGGTTGGACCGTAGTCTCTGTACATTTTTACCTCCAGAAGGGCATTCGATCTTTCATCCGGACCGAACCCTATGCTCCTTCCAACGCGTCTTATTCCTTGTCACCGGTCAGAAGGCGCAGGTAGCCCTGGTACGCATACACGCGGTCACGCTGCCTCCCCGTGGTTTCCCTCAAAATCTTGGCGGCCTCCAGCGCCGCAATCGCCTTCGCGGCCGTTGGCTTGCTTGTCCTCAACCTCCTTATGACTCCCGCCGCCGTGATGATTGGCTGCTTGGGTAAGGCGTCGAACAACCGGATGGCCGGAACGGTCGCCCCCTTGGACCGCAGGAGTCGCTGTCGGTCCTGGTTCAGCAGCGTGAACAGGCTCCGGGCCGTGTCCACGCCATCGTCAGCCGCTTCGCGGACGCATTCCAGGAAATACGTGGTCCAACCTTTCCAATCCCCATCGGTCCGCACCGCCGTCAGACGTCGGTAGTATTCCACCTGATGGCGCTTGAATGCCAGGCTGAGATAGAGCAGGGGTGACGAAAGCAACTTCCAATGTTCCAAGAGCAGGGCGACCAGCAAGCGGCCAATACGGCCGTTGCCGTCCAGGAAGGGATGGATGGATTCAAACTGGACGTGGGCCAATCCCGCGCGGACCAGGGGAGGCAGCGTGTCATCCCCGTGCATCCAGCGGTCCAAATCCGAGAGCGCTTCCGGCACGGCGTCCGGCGGGGGAGGGACATAGACCCCGTTTCCGGGGCGTGTGCCGCCGATCCAGTTTTGCGATGTGCGAATTTCACCGGGCGATTTGTCGGCTCCCCGCACTCCACGCATCAGCCGTTTATGGGCTTCCCGGAGCAACCGCATAGTCAGGGGCAAACCCCTTGGGCTCGCCATTTCGCCGCGGGCGTAGGTCAGCGCATCGATGTAGTTGCAAACCTCTTGTGCGTCCTCGGGTCGTTCAGACTGTTTTGTGGCCTCAAAGGTCAGCACATCCTGGAGAGTCGCCCGCGTACCCTCGATTTGCGAGGTGATGACCGCTTCCTTGCGTACGAAGCCGTACAGGAACCAATCGGCGTCCGGGACCATCGTCCCAGCCACCTCCAACCTGGCCATGGCGGCGATGGCCTCCGCGTGACGCGCGGCCGATTCCCCATCGAGCGCCAGTGCCGGGCGGGATGGAGGAAGTGGATCCGGGATGAACGCGCGAACCGTTTCACCCCCGGCCTGGGTAACCTGGTACCTTCACGTGATCCGTCGCATGCTGGTAAAGCTCGCTTTCCTAGGCCACTTCACTAGTAAAGAAATCTTTACCAGGAAGGAGTCCTGGTAAAGGGATCTTTACCAGTGGCTTCCAGGAGGGTCGGGCTGAGACCCTTCCCCTGCGAGTATGGCCGGCCTTCTTGAAGGGCTTCCTACTGTATGAACCCACCCTGCTGTTCGGTTGATCAGTTCACTTGGTAGTTAAAGAAGGGCTCAGAAATCCTGTCCGAATGGATCGCATTCCTGCCACCCGCAGGGTCATCCATGTCATTGGACAAAGCGGTCGCGCTCACGGCACCAGTGCCTCAACCCTGATATCGGTGAAGGAGGACAAGCGTTTGTCGTTTGTGAGGAAAAGGGAGCAACCATTGCGAACCGATGCCGCAAGGTGAAGCGAATCGCCCAGCTTGAAACTGTGCCAAGCCCGGATATCTGCCGCGAGGAGGTAAGCTCCCGATCCAACCCGATTTGTTCGATTCCTGGTTAGGAACAAAAAGACTCGATCGCACGCAATTGAACGGGATCCTTGCCCTTCAAAGGCAAAACCCTGCATCCAATTCCACCAAATCACTGATTACCAACTGGTAACCACCCGAAACCACTTGGGCCAGATGTCGGGATGCGGCAGGTCCAAGGGCACCTTGGTGCTCCAGGAAATAGATCACCCTTGAGGTGTCCAGATAAGCCTTCATGGATTTCCCATCAGCCAGTCATCCGTGGGATCACTTTCGCGGAGTGAATCCACGTATTTTTCCAATTCCCTGTCCTGAACCGGCCGGCTTACGGATCGCAGGCTTTCCTTGGCCTTGCACAGTGCGTCCCAAAATGTGTTGTTTGAAGGGCCAACCATCGGTGATTCCGCCCTCACAAGCACCCTGACTCGGCCTGCTGGCATATCCAGAGGTGAATCCAGCTTCAGGGAACCATCCGGCAAAATAACGCCAGTGGCTTGCACGTCGGTTTGTATCATGGTTCCAACCTCCTGGCTAAATTCCTCAAGTTTCAACTTGTGAAAAAAATCCCCCTTCGCGCCAGATCAGAAACCAAGGATCGATTTGCCCGTTCCAACTTCCCAAGGGATCGCAACCAAACAACCCTCACGTCACCATCTTCAGACAATCGGTTTGCTGATCTGGTTCTAACCAAAGGGTGATGACACTCGGTCGATCCAAGACCACCCCGCAAACATGCGGTCAGCCAGGGCCTTCCCCCACCATTCACCGCCCTACCGGCGTTCACCGCCAAAACCCCTCTCACCCCGGCGCCTCCATGGAAAACGCCAGGGTGTAGCCATCCGGCCCCCGCACGCCGAACTCCAGGGTGCCATAGGGCATTTGCTCAAGGTGCCAGACAAAATCCACCTTCCCTAAAAGGGCCTGGTACAACTCAGCCACCCCACGCATCTGGAAGTACAGCACCCCCGTGAAGGCCGGGGTACCGCCCAGGTGGCTGCCGGTGCTGAGCAGCACCGCCACCCCGCCCGCCTCCAGCATGGCCGTCTCGCCCGACCCGGCCACCGGGTTCCCCTCGTCCGCGCAGCCATCCGCTGTCCGCCATGCCACCTGGAACCCAAGCAGCCCGGTGAAAAACCGGATCGCCCCATCCAGGTCCGTCACCCGCATCGCCGGCATGACTCGGCCATAATC
>JAFMJU010000048.1 GCA_017853285.1 Gemmataceae bacterium | reverse complement strand
CCTTGTCAGTGGCCCCCGCTACCATCCGCACCACGGTTCCCCTGCGGGTGGGCCGACGGGAGGAAAGCGAACCGCTGAACAAGGTAAAGCTCAGGGATCTGCGCCTGTACAGGGCGGCGCTGGCTCCTGACCAGGTTGCCAACCTGGGGCGTGATGGGCGGGTTGGTGAAATCCTCGCCAGGGACCCGTCGAAGCGGACCCAGGCCGAGAAGGATGAGCTGTTCGACTGGTGGCTGGCCAACAAGGACCCCCGGTCCATGGAGATGGCCAAAAAGCTTCAGGATCTCGAGCGTCAGGACAAGGAGATTCTGGGCCGCGGCACCCAGGCCCATGTGATGAATGAGAAGCCCGCCGAGGCAATGGCTTACATCCTTGCGCGGGGCGAGTATGACAAGCGCAAGGATCCGGTGAAGGCCAACACCCCGGAGGTCCTCCCCAAATTTCCCGCCAACGCTCCCCGCAACCGCCTGGGGCTGGCCCAATGGCTGGTTTCTCCCGAACATCCGCTGACCGCACGGGTGACGGTGAACCGGTTTTGGCAGGAACTGTTTGGCAACGGAATCGTTCGCACCAGCGGCGATTTTGGCATCACCGGGGAGCAACCCAGCCATCCTGAACTTCTCGACTATCTGGCGATCGATTTCCGCGAGAACGGCTGGGATGTGAAGCGGTTCTTCCGCCAGCTTGTCACTTCGGCGGCCTATCGGCAGTCGGCGGTGACAACCGCCGAAAAACTGGAGAAAGACCCCGCCAACCGGTTTCTTTCCCGCGGACCGAGGTTCCGCATGGATGCCGAGATGATCCGCGACCACGCCCTGGCGGCCAGCGGTCTGCTGGTGACCAAAATCGGCGGGCCCAGTGTGAAACCCTACCAGCCCGATGGGGTGTGGGAAGCGGTGGCCATGCGTGAAAGCAACACCCACACCTACCGACGGGACAGCGGTGAAAACCTCTACCGCCGCAGCCTGTACACCTTCTGGAAGCGAAGCGCGCCACCGGCCAGCATGGAAGTACTCAACGCGCCCAACCGCGAAACCTGCGTGGTACGCCGTGAGCGCACCAACACCCCACTGCAGGCCCTGGTCACCCTCAATGACCCGCAATTTGTCGAGGCGGCTCGCCGTCTTGCGGAGCGGACATTCAGCGAGACCGAGAAAGCCAAGCCGGTGGCGGCCGACGCGATGGTCTCCGACCGTCTCGACACCATGGCCATGCGCATCCTGTCGCGTCAGCTTTCCCAGCGGGAGAAAAACCTGCTGACGGGCGAACTGGCCAAGCTGCTGGCCCACTACCAGGCCAATCCCAAGGAGGCCCGGGAACTGGTGCAGGTGGGGGAAAGCAAACCCGCCGCCGACCTGCCCCCTGTGGAACTGGCCGCCTGGACGCTGATGGCCAACACCCTATTCAACCTGGACGAGTCGCTGAACAAGTGACCCTTTCCGGTTTTTCGGCACACCCGGTTCGCGAGGTCTGATCATGTTTCCCGCCAACGACGCCCTTTTGGCCCTCACCCGGCGGCACTTCTTCGCTCGTGGCTCGCATGCCATGGGTTGGGCGGCCCTTGCCAGCCTGATGGGTAAGCATTCCCTGGCGGCCGACAACGGCTCGGGCGTTCCAGAGTTGACCGCCACCGGCGGTATCCCCACCCATTTCCCGCCCAAGTGCAAGAACATCATTTACCTGCACATGGTCGGTGGTCCGCCCCAGATGGACCTGTACGACTACAAACCCAAGATGCAGGAGTGGTACGACAAGGACCTGCCCGACTCGGTGCGCAAGGGGCAGCGGCTCACCACCATGACCAGCGGCCAGGCCCGCTTTCCCATCGCGCCCAGCAAGTACAAGTTCAAGCAGCACGGCAAGAGCGGCATGTGGGTCTCCGAGCTGCTGCCCTACACGGCCAGCATGGTGGACGACATGTGTTTCGTCCGGTCGATGAACACCGAGGCCATCAACCACGAACCGGCGATCACCTACATACAGACCGGTAACCAGGTGACCGGCCGGCCCTGCCTGGGCGCGTGGACCAGCTACGGGCTGGGGTCGCTGAACCGCAACCTGCCCACCTTTGTGGTGATGGTGGCGCGGCCCACCAACCAGGAACAGATGCAGGCCATCTCGGCCCGCCTGTGGCAAGCCGGTTATCTCTCCGGCGAACATGCCGGTGTATCATTCCGCTCCGCCGGTGATCCGATCCTTTACCTCAACAACCCCCCGGGAGTACCCGCCGATATACGCCGCCGCACGCTGGACGGCCTGAACGCCCTCAATCAAATGAACTACGAGGGTTTGCACGATCCCGAGACGCTCACCCGCATCCAGCAGTACGAGATGGCCTACCGCATGCAGGCCAGCGTTCCCGAGCTGGTGGACCTGAACACGGAGTCGGAAAACACCTTCAAGCTCTACGGGCCGGAGGTGAAAAAGCCCGGCACCTTCGCCAACACCGTGCTCATGGCCAGGAAATTGGTCGAGCGGGGGGTGCGCTTTGTGCAGGTCTATCACAACAACTGGGACACCCACGCCAATGTGGCGGGCCGGTTGCCAGACCAATGCCGCGATGTGGACCAACCCTGCTGGGGCCTGATCCAGGACCTGAAGCGCAAGGGAATGCTGGACAGCACGCTCGTCATCTGGGGCGGCGAATTCGGACGCACCATTTACTCACAAGGTGGGTTGTCCAAAACCAACTACGGGCGTGACCATCATCCCCGCTGCTTCACTTGGTGGTTGGCAGGAGGCGGTTTCAAGCCGGGCACAGTCTACGGCGAGACCGACGACTTCAGCTACAACATCGTCAAGGATCCGATGCATATCCGCGACATGCACGCCACCATCCTCAGCGTGTTAGGCTTTGACCACGAGCGATTCTCCGTTCGCTACCAGGGCCTCGACCAGCGTCTGACGGGCGTGGAAACTGCCCGGGTGGTGAAGGAAGTGTTGGCCTGAGAAAGGCTCAGCGCTTCAACCCCTCGTATGAAATCAGCACATCTTCCTGCTCGGAGGTCTCGACCGAGCCGGGGCGCATGACGCGCAATTCGCGCAGCGCATCCCGCGCCGTTTTGCCCTGGCTTATCAGGTATGCCGCCAGAATGGTGCCAGTGCGGCCAATGCCGGCATGGCAATGGACTCCCACACCGATTTTTTTCTCGTGCGCCTTCAATATGGAATCAACGCAGCGTTCCAGTTGCTCCAGCGTGGGGGCGTGATAATCGGGGATTGGTTCATGCAGGACCATGATCCCCGCATCATTCACCCATGCGCGGGGCAACGGGTTCTCGGTCAGTGTGAGAACCAGCTCCACCCCTTGCGAGCGCAACCAGTCCAATGATTCGGGCTGCCGTGGTCGCGAGAATCCCGCCAACTGGCCCGGGACCACCCATGAGAAATTGACCGGCTGCATGCGGCGCTCCTTGCCCGGTTTTTCAGCCTGAAATCCATGCCATTCTACGGCTGGATGGCTTCATTCTACACAGGTGCGGGGTGGCTGGTGGGAGGCCTACCGCACCCTTGACCCTGTTGTTCGGCCCGGGTTACTGTTTCGCGTTGATCAGGTTAGGCCGGTTGACCGGGCCTCGGAGGTTGCTGATGGAACTCAAGGATGTGGCGGGCGAGGTGGCGGCCTTGCGGAGCCGGTTTTCAAGCTTCACCACCTTTCGCGGCTATCGCTCCCACTCGGTGGGCCTGACCGGGTTTCTCGGTTTCGCCGCGGCCATGGTGCAGGCGGATTACCTGGGCCAGCCGTCGGGGCACTTGGCCAACTACATCAACTTTTGGGTCGGGGTCGCGCTGGTCAACCTGTTCATCATTGGGGCCGAATTCTGGTACCAGTGGACGCAGGCTCCCACCCCGTTGGGACAGCGATTGACCGTGCTGGCAATCCAAAAATTGGTGCCCAGCTTCGCCGCGGGGGCGGTGATCACCGCAACCCTGTTGCTACAGGAGCCTGAAAGCGGGTGGATGTTGCCTGGCCTGTGGAGCATCCTGTTCGGTTTGGGTGTGTTTTCGTCCGCCTCGCTGCTGCCAAGGCCGATCCGCTGGGTGGGGGCGTATTACCTGGTGGCGGGCAGCTTCTGCCTGTCGGTTGGCAAGGGAGAATTGGCTTTTTCGCCCTGGTTGATGGCCGGCACCTTTGGTGTCGGGCAGATCCTCGGGGCGGTGATTTTGCAACGCACTAATGAAACGGACAGGTAAGTCGGTGGGTCAGGAATCCAGCCCCTTTCCAAGGAAACACTTGTCAATTCAACGCCTTGAGTCCGTTCGCCTTGCGGATCCGGCAGGTCTCCTTCCACGCGTCTTCGTCCGCTCTTAAAAGATCAGCCAAGGCGGCGGAGCCGATGCCGAAACATCCTGCTGTTTCCGCCATGCGGGCCCCATGGGCGTCGAGGGCATCCAGCAACAGTGCCGCCAGGGGCAGGTAGCGGGGATCCTTTGGGCCAACCCACAGCGTGCCGGTCCGGTCCCGGGCCGCCACCACGGCCGGATGCTGGGCAAGATCCTCCCCGGGGGGTGTTTCCCGCAGTTCCAGCCACAGTGCCCGTCGCATACGCTTCAGGGCCTTGGCCTTGTTTTCGTGTTGGGAGCGGCTTTCCTCGGCGATCACACGCAAGCCGCTGGGGAGGTGGCGGAGCCGGACCGCGCTGGAGGTCTTGTTCCGTTTCTGCCCGCCCGGGCCACTGGCGCGGTAGAGGTCCACCTCGCACCGTGCCAGCAGTTCATCGTCGGAAACGCTTGCCCAGGCGTCGCGCTGGCCCACGCTGGAACTCAGACTTCCAGTTTCCAGGGGGCGCGCATGGGCCGGCTGATCAGGGCGTTCCCCTCGGCTTCGGCAAAGCGACGCTTGGCGGGATCCCAATTCAGCTTCTTGCCCACCTGCAGCGCGATCACGCCCAGATGGCAGATGATCACCGAACTGGCGCCCACGCCCACATGGCAAATCGGCTTTTTGCGGCTTTTCACGCAACCGAGGAAATTCTCCATATGGTTGTTGGAGACCTCCAGCTTGATGGCGTCGTCCTTCAGGGGTTCTTCCAGCAGTTTGGGATCGCTGGCGCTGATCTTGCCGCGGCTGACGAAGATCCACTTGCCTGTATCCCCCACGAAGAGGATGCCGTTGGTGTCCTTGGCGCCCACGGTGTCGGGCAGGGTGGTGTCGCTGGCGATCACTTTGGCCCCGTTGGCGTAGGTGTATTCCACGCGGAAGGAGGGGTGGCAGTTGTAGCTGTTGGGCTCCCGGCTGGGCGCCTCGCCGATGGCCTCAACCGAGATCGGGCCGGTGTCATCCGTGCCCAGACCCCACTGGGCGATATCGAGGTGGTGGGCACCCCAGTCTGTCAGTTTGCCGCCCGAATACTCGTACCACCAGCGGTACTGGTAGTGGCAGCGCTCGGTCACATAGTCCACCTTGGGGCACGGCCCCAACCAGAAATCCCAATCCAGCCCCTCGGGAGGAGCAGAGGGCTTGAAAGTGCCCTTGGGGTTGGCGCCGATGCGGCACTCCACGCGGACCACCTTGCCGATGCGTCCGTTGCGGACCAGCTCGCAAGCCAGGCGGAAACGCCGATCGCTGCGCTGCTGGCTGCCGGTGGCCAGCACGCGGCCAGTCTTGCCTACCACTTTTTCCAGCGCGATGGCCTCCTCGATGGTGAGGGTGAGGGGTTTTTCCAGATAGACATCCTTGCCCTTTTTCAGTGCATCAATGGCGATCAGGGCGTGCCATTGGTCGGGCGGGGCGATAGTGACCGCCTCGATATCCTTTCGGTCGAGCAGTTCGCGGAAGTCGGAATATCCCTTGGCGTTCATGTCACCGTTTTTGGGAAGGTCGGTTTCAACCGCCCGCTTCAGGTGACGGGCATCCACATCGCAGGCGGCCACATAACGGACCGGCATCAGTTTGTTCTTGCGAGCATCGTTGTAAATGGCGCGCCCCCGGCTCTGCGGGCTGCCAATGCCGATGGCACCCATGGTCATGCCATCCGGCTTGCCCTGGCCGCTCACTTCCTGCAGTGCCGCTTGCGCTTCCTGGCGTGAGTACCAAAGGGGCAACCCTGCGGCGGCCAAGGCCAGGGTGGAGCGCTCGATGAATCCGCGGCGGGAAAGATTACCGCGGGCCGGTGGGAGGGAAGGGGTGTCCATGGTCTAGATTCCGTGGAAGCGTGGGGGAAAAGAAATCCCGACGGCCGGTGGTACCGGACGGGCTGGAGTAGATAGTAACCCGGAGCGGGACCGGCTTGAATCGGGAATTTGGGTAAATTCGCCCTCCGGCAGCCCCGGTCCGGCTTGTTTCCGAACGAGGGCATGGGCATAGTTTGCCCGCAAGTGCGGATGCCGGTTCTGGATGCGGAGTCCTTGTCATGTTGACGCCAACGGGTTGGATGCTGGTGGGTGTTGGGGCTTCCGGAGCCATCATGGCCCAATTCCTTGGCAAAATAGCCCTGAAACCGCTTGGATTTTTCGCCGGTCAAGACAGCTATTTCGCCCCGGCGGGCGGGTGCGCCACGGTGCTGGCTGCCCAGATTTGCAAGGCCAAGAAAGAAGTGCTGCTGCTGGCCCCGTCGCTCCAATCCAAGGGAGTGCTCGAGGCCTTGGTTGGCGCGGCCTCGCGCGGCGTCGCCGTGGAAGTGCTGTTGCCCCAGGGGGCGGAAAAATCGTCCGGTGCTGAAATTCAGGCTCTGGTTGGCGCGGGAGGCTGCCCCTACATCGGCCAGGAATCCCGTGTGATGTCCACCGTGCTGCTGGTGGATCATCGCATCCTTGCTGCCGGAAGCGTGAACCAGAATAACCCGGGAGAACCGGGGGTCATCGAGCACCTGCATGTCTGGAAAGGAAATAACGACCTCAACAACAAACACCGCGAGTTGATCACCAACCACAAGAGTCAGGCCCGGCCATTGGGTGAACCGAAGGGAGCCGCAGCTCCAGCACCCGCCCCTTCCCCGGCACCAGCTGCATACACTGCCCCGGCTCCGCAGGCGCCCCATTCTGCCATTCCGGGTCTGCCTCCCGGTATAGACCCCAATAACCCGGGCCAATTGTTGCAGGCGGCGCGGGAAGCGGCGGGGCGCGGTGACCAAACCACTGCGGCAGCCTTGTTGGAGGCTGCCAAACAGGCAAACCAAAGGCTGCAAACCGCAGGCGGAGTGCGGGTTTCCGCCTGATCGGCCCCCTGGGAACCGGAAAGTTCCGGCCCCTCAACGGCAGCAAAGGCCTAATAGTTAGTGGTGGATAGACCCAATCAGGGGCCCCGCCACGGCTTTTGTCGTTGTCCGGTGGTTGCTTTTTGGGTTGGATGAATCAAGCATCCATGCCTGAGGAGCTGCCTGACATGAGCGAATTGGCCCTGGCCGAGGAGACCCTCGACAAGGCGCTGAAGGACCCGGTTTTCAAGGAAGAGATCCAGAGACTTCGCCAAACCGACAACACCACCAATTGGCTGTATCTGGCCAGGGCGTGGTTTTTTGTGGTTCTTGTCTTCGCCCTTTCGGTGATCTTTTTCCGGGAACACGCCAACTGGGGCCTGCATTGGGCCTGGTGTATCCCGGTTTATGTCCTGGCTGTCATCGCCATGGGCGCAAACCAGCATCAATTGACCGGATTGGCCCATGAGGGATCGCACTTCATCCTGTTCAAGAACCGGATGCTCAACGAGCTTGTCAGCGACATCTTCTGCATGTTCCCGATGTACAGCAACACGCACCTGTACCGACTGCAGCATCTGGCCCACCATCAGTTTGTCAACGACCCGGAACGTGACCCCGATGTGTTCCAGATGCGCAAGAGCGGGCACTGGCTTCATTTTCCGGTTACCCGGCAGCGCTTCATCGGCTTCCTGCTGAGCCAGTTCTGGGTCCCGAATGTTCTGAAATTCATGCTGGTGCGCGCCCAATTCAGCGCCACCGGCTCCGGCGACAGCCCCTACCACAAGCCGGGCGTGGTCCCCGATTACACCGCCGTGAACATCGGCATCGCCATGGTGTTCGGAAATGTGGCCATGATCGGCCTGGGGCTTTATGTGCCCATGCTGTTCGAGGGGTTTGATTGGGTGCGCTGGCTGGCCTTGTCGCCCGCGGTTCTGGCTGTCCTGGCCTGGGTGATTTTCCCCAGAATGCCGGATCGCTGCTTCACCGGCGCACGACTGCATCCGCCTGTCTCGCCGGCCATCTCCATGGCCATCCGTATCAGCGAGATCATGCTGATCTGGGGCGCCTTCACGCTGTGGGCCGTCCTGGGTGACTGGCGCGCCCCGCTCTACTATGTGGCTTTGTGGATCGTGCCCATTTTCACCTCGTTCAGCTCCTTCATGATGCTGCGCCAGGTGGTGCAGCATGGCAACGGTGGCCGTGGCTGGATCTCCAACACCAGGGTCTTCGAGGTGAACCCGCTGCTGCGATACGCGGTTTTCCCCATCGGCATGGATTATCACCTGCCCCACCACCTGTTCGCCTCGGTGCCCCACTACCGGTTGCACGGCCTGCACACCATGCTGTGCCGTTATCCGGAATACCTGCGGCACGCCGTGGAGGTGCACGGGTATTTCATGTCACCGGAGCGTCCGCAGGTTCACCCCACCGTGGTGGATGTGCTGGGCCCCGAATGGAAGCCCGGGCAGCAGAGAATCTATATAGATAACAGCGTGCTGGAGGGCATGGAGGTGGACGACAAGGATGTGATCCTTGCCGAGGGCAAGAAGCTCAGCGGCATGGTGAACTGACCGAACGGCAGAAAGCAGTGGGGGGATTGTGGGTTGCTTCCCACAATCCCCCCACTGCTTTTATGGACCCCAAAATGGTCAGGTCAGCTCAACCGACCAGTAGGCGTTTTCGAGGAAAGTCTTCCACGACTCGTACTTGGAATTGGTCAGCTTCTGGTTCAGCATGGGGCTGCGCTTGGGTTTTTCCGGCCGGCGGATCAGGGCCATATTGGCCTGCTTGGGGGTGCGGCCACCCTTGCGCACATTGCACGCCACGCAGGCGCAGACGATGTTCTCCCAGGAGCTCCCGCCACCCTGGCTGCGTGGCATCACGTGGTCTAGGCTCAACTCGCTCGTCGGGAATTTTTTCCCGCAGTACTGGCAGAGGTTGTTGTCTCGGGCGAAAATGTTGCGCCGGTTGAACTTGATAGCCTGCCGGGGCATGCGGTCAAAGCCCATCAGCCGGATCACCCTGGGCACCTGGATCTCGCTGGAGACGGTGCGGATCCAGTCGTCGTCGGCCTGGCGGAAATGGCGCGAGCGGAATTCGCTCACTTCCCGCCAGCTTTGAAAATTGTAGGTCAGGAATTGGCCATCCTCGGGATGGACCACTTCAGCCGCGTCCTTGCACAGCAGTGTGAAGGCCCTTTTACACGAGACCACCTGGATCGCCATGAAATGACGATTCAACACAAGGACACTGGCATCCAACGGATTCAACAACGCGGTCATTCACGGTCCCCCAGCAGCGCTGTGGGATCCGCCCCGCTGACGGCCCGGTCAAAAGGAAAGAAAGGGGCCGGCAAGGGTAGCGGGCCATTCCATGGCCCGGGCAGGTTGTGCGATTCCGCGGCAAAGGTCTCAAGGCGCGGAACCAAGCCCCACCCGTATCCCGACCGAAGATCTGCCATTATCATACCAGTGGACTTGGTGGCCGTGCAAGAAGCTGGTCCCATAGCCCCGCGAATCAGTCCCTGTTTTCACCCGCCTTGCGACAATCTGCATGGCTCACCGCCCATCCGGGGCGGGGTTGGCACCGGGGTGTATTTTCCGCCATGAACCAATCCAACCCCGACAAGCCCGGCAGCCCTGGTGGCCCCGGGGGAACGCTGGAGGAACAGCGGCTGGGCGAATGGTTGGTGCGCAACCTGTTGGTGGACAAGGGGGAACTGGAGCTGGCCACCGCCAGACCGGGTGACCCGATGGGGGCCGACGCTCTGTTGCAACGCCTGCGGTTGCGGGGCCTGATAACCAACCACCAGGCCAGGCGCCTTGGCGAATCGCTGGACAGTCTGCTGGGACAGGGCATACCGGGCTACGAGTTGATCGACCGGATCGGTCAGGGCAGCACCGCCCAGGTATTCAAGGCGCGCCATTTGGGCACCGACCGCCTGGTGGCCCTGAAGGTCATGCCCGGCCGCGCGGGTGGGCCTTCCAGTGAGGTCCAAAAATTCCTTGCCCTGGCAAGGGCTTGGGCCCGGGTTCGCCACCCGAGGATCGTCCAGGTGCTCGATGCGGGGGAAAGGCCTTTTCCATTCTGTGCGCTGGAATATTTGCCGGTACCCTCCATGGAACGGGACCCGCGTGTGATCAAGCGATCGACCCCATTTTCCGAGCGGGACCTGGCCCGGGTGGGCCTGCAGGTTTCCGAGGCCTTGTGCTGCCTGCATGGCAAGGGGGTTGTACACCGGGATATCAAGCCGGCTAACCTGTTTTTGCTGGAGGACGGGTCGATTCTGGTTGGGGATTTGGGCCTGGCGCTGTGGAACAAGGTGGACCCCCATCAGGCCAGGGAGCGTGGCCTGGCGTTGGGCAGCCCGTATTACATGCCTCCCGAGCAAATCGCCAACGATGCCCCTTTGGACGGTCGCGCCGACCTCTACGCGCTTGGGATCACCCTGTTTCAGTTGGCGACTGGAAGAGTGCCTTATTCGGGCGACAATCCCGATCAGGTTTACCAGCACCATTTTGAAACGCCGGTTCCCAGACTCAACCAGGGGCGCCCCGACCTCTCCGCGGCATTCTGCGAAACCGTTTCCAACCTGATGGCGAAGGATGCGCGCCACCGTCCCGCTTCGGCAGAGGTGGTGGTGGAACTTTTCGGCAGGATTGAAGCCCGGGCCCGGTTGGAAGGCGGGGCCAAAGCGGGGCGTTAGCCCAAGGCCCAATCCACCGGCGGTTGGCCCCTTTCCTCAAGCCAGGCATTCGCCCTGCTGAAGGGCCTGGATCCGAAAAAGCCCCGGTACGCCGACAGCGGCGAGGGGTGGGCCGAAAAAAACGCGCCGTGGGGTTCCTGAATCAGCGGCTCAGCCAACTTTCGGGCGGGGGCCCCCCAAAGCAGGAAAAGAATGGGATGCCTTTGCGCCACGACCACTCGTAGCACGCCCTGTACCACCGTTTCCCAGCCTTTGCCTGCATGGGACTGGGCCTCTCCCTGACGGACAGTCAAAACACTGTTCAGCAACAAAACGCCAGATCGGGCCCACCTTTCAAGATTCCCGTTGGGTGGCGGTAAGTGCCCCAGGTCTGCTTGCCATTCCTTGAAGATATTGCGGAGCGAGGGGGGTAGAGGGATTCCCACGGAGACCGAGAAGCACAACCCATGCGCTTGCCCGGGTCCGTGGTACGGGTCCTGCCCCAGGATCACCACACGGGTGTTGGTGGGGGAAGTGAGCTCGAGTGCGCTGAATCGGGCGGCTTTGGGGGGCAAGACGGGGTATGAGGTTTCTTCCAAGGCCAGGAAATCCTCCAGGTCTGCAAGTTGGCCCTCCCGCAGGCCAAAAGCCGGGTGATTTCGCCATGCGGCTGGAATGCTTTGGAACAGTGCGGAGGACAAGCGATGGCTCCAGGTGGGGTGTTGGAAGATTATGATAGCGCCGAGTGCATGGGCAAACTGGGAAGACCAACCGAATTCAATCGGTTGGCAAAAAGTTGAATTTGCCCTAAAATCACCGATTCACGCTATCCATCCGGCCCAAAACCAGTGAAATAGGGTGAGAAGTGGCCCACGCCCGTTCGTGGGCAGAGGCGCCAGCCCCCGCGGCGCCTTGCAACAGAACTTTGTAGCGTTCAATCGGGGGTAGGTTCCGAGGCAAGCATGAAGGAAATCGTTGTCGATAATTCCCGCGAGGTGGTTTACGAGCGTTCGGATTACCCTCTCGACAAGATACGGTCCATCCTGAGGGAAGAGACCGTGGCCGTGCTGGGTTACGGCGTGCAGGGCCGTGGCCAGTCGCTCAACATGCGTGACAATGGCATTCCCGTGGTGATCGGCCTGCGTCAGGGCGGCCGTTCCTGGGATTTGGCCGTGAGCGACGGCTGGGTTCCCGGCAAGACCCTCCTCAGCTATGAGGAAGCGGCCGCCAAGGGAACCATCATCCAGTACCTTCTGTCCGACGCCGGACAGAAGGAGTTTTGGCCCCACATCAAGCCGCACCTGACCAAAGGCAAGGCGCTTTATTTCTCCCACGGTTTCAGCATTGTCTACGCCGATCAGACCGGCGTGGTGCCCCCCAAGGATATCGATGTGATCCTGGTGGCGCCAAAGGGTTCCGGTACCTCCGTCCGCCGGTTGTTCCTGGAAGGCAAGGGGATCAATTCCAGCTTCGCCGTGCATCAGGACGCTACCGGTCGGGCCGCCGAGCGCGCTCGCGCGGTGGGCTTTGCCATCGGTTCGGGTTACCTGTTCGAGACCACCTTCACCAAGGAGGTCTACAGCGACCTGACTGGTGAGCGTGGCGTGCTGATGGGCGCGATCTACGGTCTGTGGCTGGCCCAGTACGAGGTGCTGCGCGCCAACGGTCACTCCCCGTCCGAAGCCTTCAATGAAACGGTCGAGGAGGCCACCCAGAGCCTCTATCCCCTGATCGCCGAGAAGGGCATGGACTGGATGTACGCCAACTGCTCCACCACCGCCCAGCGGGGCGCGCTGGACTGGTTTGGAAAGTTCCGCGATGCCAGCAAGCCGGTGTTTGAATCGCTGTACCACAGTGTGAAGACGGGCGAGGAAACCCGCCGCACCCTGGAGGTGAACAGCCGCACCGATTACCGCGAGCAGCTTGAAAAGGAACTGGCCGAGATCCGCAATAGCGAGATGTGGCGTGCCGGTCAGGTCATCCGCTCCCTGCGTCCCGAGAACCAGGGCAAGTAAGGCGGATTGATTTGCCAAAAAGCGGAAGGGGCGGGCCATCTGGCCCGCCCCTTCCGCTTTTTCAATGGATGGTATTTCAGTGGGACTGCAGGCTGAAGGGATCCAGCCGG
>JAFMJU010000511.1 GCA_017853285.1 Gemmataceae bacterium | reverse complement strand
GCATAAAACTTCGCGGAATCGGACTGAACCCCCTCGGTTTTTTGGGCCAATTGCTCCACCTCGGCGATTTTCGCCTTGCCGGCAAACAGGTCCAGAACCTTCATCATGGGGATGCGTCTGTCCAACCCGATGGGCAGCATTTCCTTTTGGGCTTTCACCAGGGATTGCCCGGGAGCCCTCACCTGGCACATCAGCTTCCAAACGGTGTTTTCCACATCATTGCCATCCACACTTTGGTAATCCTCAAACTGCTTTTGGCCCTCGGCATATCTTCCCGCGTAGTACAGGGAAATGCCACGACGCCAATGCCCGGGGCCATCCTCGGGACGCAGCTTGATCTGGCGATCAAAGGCCTTGCACGAATCCGCGGGGCGACCGACCATGAATTCCGCCGTTCCCAACATGTCGAAGACTTCGGCTGAATTGGGAAGCCTGGAGGCCAGATCACGGAGGCCGACCACAACCTCGGCGTATTTTCCCGCCCGCAGATCCATTCTGGCATTGGCTAGGGCCTCTGTGGTGCCGGTGTCCTGAAACAGGGTCAAAAACACCAATCCAATCATTGCCAACCCCCGATCACTGGAAATAGTTGCATCGCCAAGGGAACCCAAACCATGAAAACTCTCCCACCACGATAGCTTTGGGCGTATGCTGCACCAAAACCTCAGGGCCGAACCAAGGAGCCCGGCATGCGCCCCACAGACATGCGCATCGAGCGCGTGGACTTCAGCACCCAGGATTTTGCCTACCGCACCCCCATCAAATTCGGGGGCACCGCGGTGGACAAGGCCACCCTCCTGACTGCAAGCATTGTCGCCAGGCTGCCGGATGGCAAGACCGCCACAGGCTGGGGTTCGATGCCCCTGGGCAATGTCTGGTCGTTTCCCAGCAAAATACTGGAATACGGGCAAACGCTGGAAGCCCTGCGCCTGTGCGGCGCCTTGGCCGCCAAAACCTGGAGGACCCTAAACGAGTGGGGCCATCCCATGGAGTTGGGGCACAGAATCGACCAGGAACTACCCCAAATCGTAGCCCGGGCCACCGAAACGCTCGAACTCGCGGAACCGATTCCGGTGCTGGCTGCCATGGTGGCCAACAGCCCGTTTGATGCCGCGGTTCACGATGCCTACGGCAAACTCCATGGGGCCAGCACCTGGAAATGCTACGGGCCCGACCATTTGTCCGGTGATCTCTCGTCGTTTTTGGGGGACGAATTCCAGGGCGAAACCCTGGTCAACCATATCCGCCCCACTCCGGTACCCACCCTTCCCCTGTACCACCTGGTGGGCGCCTTGGATCCTTTGGGCAAAACAGATGTAAAAACCCCGCTGGGGGACGGTGTTCCCGAAACACTGGAAGATTGGATCCCCTTCAACGGGCTCACCCATTTGAAGATCAAACTGAGCGGGGAAGATGTCGGCTGGGATGTGGAGCGGGTATCGGGTGTGGAGAAAGTGGCTGCCCGTGCCCAGGCGGCCCGTGGTCAGAAACAGTGGCAATACTCCCTGGATTTCAATGAAAAATGCCCATCCGCGGAATCGCTACTGGAATTTCTGAGCAAGCTCAAGGAAAAGAGTCCTGAAGCTTTCACCCGCATCGCCTACATTGAGCAACCCACCAAACGGGACCTGCGTGGTGACCGGGCCAATCGCATGCACCGGGCCAGCGCCCTGGTGCCGGTGGTGATCGACGAATCACTGGTCGACCTGGATTCGCTGCGCCTGGCGAGGGAAATGGGTTACACCGGCGCGGCCCTGAAGGCGTGCAAGGGCCAAACCCAATCGCTCCTGATGGCGGCGGCCGCTCGCAAATGGGGCATGTTCCTTTGCGTGCAGGATTTGACTTGCCCCGGCATGTCTATGGTTCAATCAGCCGGACTGGCAGCCCACATACCGGGCATGAGCGCCCTGGAAGCCAACGCCCGGCAGTATATGCCAGCGGCCAACTCCGCCTGGGAAAAGCATCATCCAGGCCTGTTTGTGGTTCGGGACGGCCTGATCCGGACAAAAAGCCTGAAAGGCCCGGGCCTGAACACGGAACCACCTGAGGATCCAGCATGAACCGGCGACATTTTCTGGGGGCTAGCGCAACCGCCATCACCTCTGCCGCCATAAGAACCCATGCCCAGGACAGCACCTCCCAGGTTTCGCTCGGCATCATGGGCATGGGAACCCGGGGCAAGGCACTGGCCAAGGCGCTGGCCCTAATGCCCGGGGTAAAAATCGCCTGGCTGATCGAACCGGACCAGGGGCGCCTGGGCCAAGCCAATGACCTCCTTGCCAAATCAATTCCCAAAGGCGCAAAACCACCTCAAACCACCGACCATTACCAGCGGGCACTGGATGACAAAGGTGTGGACGCCCTGGTTGTCACCGCCCCCAACCATTGGCACGCGCCAGCCACCCTCCTGGCCTGCGCGGCCGGGAAACATGTCTATGTGGAAAAGCCTTGCTGCCATAACCCCCAGGAGGGGGAATGGATGGTGGCTGCAGCGAAAAAACACGGCCGCATCGTACAGACCGGCACGCAGAGACGAAGCTGGAGCGGCATCCAGGAGGCCATTCAGATACTTAAAGAGGGCGAAATTGGCACTCTTCACGCAGCCCAAACCTGGTACCACGCATCACGGGGCGGGATTGGCAAAAGCGGGCCAAGTCCGGTTCCTGACGGACTGAACTACGCATTGTGGGAGGGGCCGGCGCCTCATCGAGAATTTCAGGCCAATTTCCTGCATTACAACTGGCACTGGTTCTGGCACTGGGGCAACGGGGAGCTGGGCAACAACGGCATCCACTGGCTGGACCTGGCCCGGTGGGGAATGGGTGTGACCCACCCGGAACTGAGCATTTCCACCGGCGGCCGCTATTACTTCGACGATGACCAGGAAACCCCCGACACGCATCTGGTC
>JAFMJU010000510.1 GCA_017853285.1 Gemmataceae bacterium | reverse complement strand
GTTTCCGGATGGTCAGTTCCTCCGAGGTGCTGGCAGACATCAGCATGATGTCCACCAACCCCTGCTCGACGATCTCCTCGATGATCTTGCGATACTCGGCCAGCGTGCGGAAACGGGGGGATCCGTCGGGCCACTTCTCGGTGGTCCGGCCGGTGGCGCCGATGGCCAGGGCCATGTCGGCATCCTTCGCGTCGGCAAGGATGAAGTCCTTGCAGCCGTGGGGATCGGCGTGGATGCGCTTCAGTTTCTCGTCCAGCGTCTTGGTTCTGCTCATGGTGCCCGCCGCGTTTCGTCTGGTGCCGTTTTTGATCCGTTATTCGTCGTCTTCCTGGAAATAATCGCTTCCCAGTTTCAGCGCGTGCCGCCTTTCGACGAAAAACTTCGCGGCGGCCTCGGCGCTTTTGAACGATTTTTCCCGCAGTTCCGTCTCGCCGCCCTGTTCCACCTCGTACTCCACATGGAACTGGTTCTCCGCCAGGCGGCAGATGGTCAGTCCGCCGGGCAGTTTCACCTCATAGTCGGCAGGCAGGTTCACCACGCGGGCGATGGCTTCCACTTCATCCATGTCACATCCTCCTTGATGCTCGCGGAAATCCGGATTTGGCTTGCTAGCGCGATTGCCAGGCGGAGCGGGGGATCACCCGATTGCCCTGCACGCCCGTGGACAACGGCGCCGGGGCAGGGGCGGGGCTGGCCGCCGGGGCGGCACCTCCTCCCGAGGCCAGCCGTGATTTCACGGCGTCCAGTGTCTCGCGCAACACCCGGGCCGAGTTGTGCAGGGCCACCTGCTCGCGCGGGGCCAGGGCTATCTCGATCTGGGACATGGCGCCAGACGCCCCCACCACGGTGGGAACGCTCAGGCAGACATCGCGCAGGCCGTACAGCCCCTGCTGTAGCGTGCTGACGGGCAGCACCTTGCGGCTGTCCAAAAGGATCGACTCGACCACCTCGCGGATCGACACTCCCACGGCGAAACCCGAGCCACCCTTCAGCTTGATCATCGTGGCGCCGGCGGTCTTGGTTTCCTCGAAGACCTCCTTTTCCAACTGGTTGGAGTAGCCTGGCCACTTTTCCAGCGGCATGCCGGCCACCGTGGCGCTGGACCAGATGGGCACCATGGTGTCGCCATGCTCGCCCAACAGCAGCGCCTTGACCTGGGTGGCGGGAACATTCAGGCGACGGGCCAGGTGGCTGTTCAGGCGGGCGGTGTCGAGCTGGGTGCCCAGACCCACCACGCGGCGCCAATCCAACCCCGACCGTTCCACGGCCAGATGAGTGAGGATGTCCACCGGGTTGCTGACCACCACCAGCGTGGCGCCGGGTTTCCAGCCGGCCTGACGCACCTTGGCCAGCAGGTCCAGGAACAAATCGGTGTTGCGATTGATCAGGTCCAGGCGAGACTCATCAGGCTTGCGGCGCAGGCCGGCGGTGACCACCACCACATCGCTGGAGGGGATATGCTCGGCGATGGAGCCGGCCACCACGCGCTGGTCGGCCACCAGGCTGGTGCCCTGCAATATGTCCAGGGCCACGCCCTGGGCCACCTGCTCGTTGGCATCCACGATGGCGATATCCGTGGCCACTTTGCCCAGATGCAAGGCAAAGGCCGTCATGCTACCTACCAGTCCGCCACCGCCAACAACGCTCACCTTCATGGTTGCTATCCCTTTTCTTTTCAGGCCGCCAAATTCAAAGGTTGGAAGGGTGGATCAATGCCCCGGATCAGTGTTACCGCCCTGGGCGTCGCCGGACGAGTGAGAGTTTTGCTGCCCCTGCATTTGCCGCCTCCGCAGCATTTGCGCGCGGAAAATCCCCACCCGGGTGAGGACAGTCGCCACAAGCAGCAACCAGCCGATGCCGATGATCAGCCGGATGGGCATGCTGTAGTAATCCCATTGGCCGCGGGCGATGCCCATGAACAGCAGGATCAGCGACGACACGACGATGGCTGCCGCCAGCAACGCCAGGACGATTGTCGCGAAAAAGCCAGCCTTGTCTTTGCGGTAGTTGAACATGGTTTCCTGCTGGCTGATTGCCTTCCGGGCATCCCGATGGGCTGGCCCGGAAAATCAGATATTTTTGTCCCAATATGGCCCCATATCTGATTTATCGGAAGGCCAACAGGCTGTCGTTCATTTCCCCGCCCAAACGGGCGGGAAAATCCCGCCCTTTCAGGCCGATTGCAGGTTTCGCATCACCTGGTCGGTGATGGTCCGCACCAGGGTTTCGAACGCGGGGTCATCGGCCTGGGTTTGGGTGCCGCCGTAGGAAACCGCGTCGTCCGGCCCGATGCCGGTGACGGTGTCGTTGCGGAAGGCGTACTGCCGGGGCTGGAACTTCGAGAATTTCTCATCGAAGCTCGATTCGCCGCACATGGGCGATTCGGGGTGGCGGAATCGCACATCGTCGTAGCCCAGACGCTTCTTGAGGGCCAGCAGTTCGCGGGTCTGCTGCTCGGTGAAGTAGTTCACACGGCCCAATTGCCGCGACAGGATCAGAATGCGGCAGTACGAGTCGATGATCTCGGTGTTGAAGTATGCGTTCTCGAGATCCGGCCCGAAGGTGATGGTGCCGTGGTTGGCCAAAAGGATGGTGTTGCAATCCTTGGCGTAGGGGGCCACGGTGTCGGCGAAGGCCTGGGCGCCGGGGGTCTCGTACACCGCGATGGGCACCTCGCCCAGGAACACTTCCACCTCGGGAAGCACGCACTTGGGGATGGGCTCGTGCGCCACGGCGAACGCGGTCGCGTGCGGGGGATGGCAGTGCACCACGGCGTTGATGTCGGGCCGCTGGTTGTAGATCGACAGGTGCAGCAGCACCTCGCTGGTGCGCTTGCGCTTGCCGGCGAGCTGGTTCCCCTTGTTGTCCACCTTGCAGATGTCTTCCGGCTTCATGTAGCCCTTCGACACC
>JAFMJU010000509.1 GCA_017853285.1 Gemmataceae bacterium | reverse complement strand
TTCAACAGGCTAACCTCATTGTCATCCAGAACCGCGCTAAGAGGTAAATGTTGCATAAAACTGCTTTCGGGGAGGTGGAACGCCCATAGGGAATCAGTTTCAGATACACGGCTTAGGCAATCCGCAATTTTTGGTGAAATAGGTTTGTCAAAACCTCCGGCAAGACAATTCCCGACAAAAGGTTTTTGATTCGACACGATAATCTTGCTGTTTCCTTGAAAGGCAACAAACAAGGGGCCCTTTAGTGTTTCCAACTGGAGCAGGACTTCCCCATGGAAGGTTGATTTTCGAACATGGGCACCGGCTTCCTTCCCGTGCTTTTCAATGGCCTTGATGATGCTTTTGGGTTTGAATCGCCCTTCCAGCAGTATCAATCCGGTGACAAGGGCATCTTTTTCGCCAAGGGCCAGCGGGTGGCCGGTTATTGAATGGAAAAAGAATTTTTCGCCGGTGTCCAGATTTTCACCGCAGGTGGTGCGGTAGAAATGCGCAAGGAATGGACTGCAGGATTGGCACCACAGAATGGATTCCAAATCCCGATCAATCCGCAGCCCAGCGGTATCGATGAATTCCTTGACCGGACCGTTGGCGGCCAGGGCGGCTTTAAGTAGGTCATCCCAGCCCAGGTCCTTCACCAGGGCAGATGCCAGGATCTGCCGGGGCTTGATCTTCATCGCGAAAACGGTGTCGGGCGGGATGCACGGGTCGGGCTCAATGCCAAAGACCTTGCCAGAGCAAAAGGCCAATAGCAAAATGCAAATCCAGCCGCTGATCTGTGCGGGCATGGGATTCTCCCATTTCTCAAGGGAATAGGTAGATATATGCGAACATAACGGCTTAAGGGACGCAATCCCAAGGAGATCCATGAAATGCTAAAGCTGGCCCCGAGGGTAATAAACCGACCCTGGTAAAAGAGGCCATCTTGGATATTCAAGGCTTTACAGCCCAAAGATCAGTGTTCTTTTTTATTAAACCTAAAGCAGCCAACTCCGCCACCGCCAACCAGGCCCCTGGGTTTCTGCTGCAAGCAATTCAATGGACGGGATCAATTGTTTTTCTTTTGGAGAGCGTCCTTGAGGAGGGAAAGGTTTTCCGTGTCTTTTGGGAGTTTGAGCTGCTTCAAAATGGCGAGCCCACTTTTTCGATCCATGGAGCCGTACACATCAAATTGGCTGTGCAGGAGGCTTCGGAAAATGGCTGGGTGCCATATTTTTTGAGGAAGAAGCCTTTGATAGAGTTTTGCTTTCAGGGGGAACGGAACTGGTCCGGACGATAACAGCACGCGCCGTAGAAGTACCCCATTCGAAATATCCCTCGTTAGGTTGTCCCAAGCTTCCGGGACCATTCCCGCATCCTCGAAAAAATTGCACCAGAGCGAGTATGCCACCGGGTCGGCCAGCGTATTATCGCCCGAGAGAAAGTGTTTGTATTGGCTCCAAAAATAGTCTTTGTTTTCCGATGAGAATTGTGGGTAGTTCATGGAAAGGTACATGAGGTAACCGAAGCACGGCATTGCCTCGTAAAACCGAAAAGCAAGTTGGAGTTTGGCCAGGGTGTCGCCGGGTTCGTCCCAGATCATGTCACTGATACTATGGGGAATATCATCTGACTTGAAGTCATCCTTGCCCAGGGATGTTCCAGTGCCGGTTGCCGCCTTCATGGCTTCCGCACAAGCCGTTTCGAATCTCTCCTTTCCAATGACGGCGATGATTTCGTGCAATCTGTCCATCCAGCAGTCTCCTCTTGCCACTGCCATAGTAATTTGCATTCTCTTGTGCGGAAAGATAGCCTGATCCCCCGCCAACCCCGCCACCGCCAGGCCCCCCCTTTTCGTTGGCGGGGTTGGTGAAGTGTCAAGGGCGTGGGGGGCAAAGTTGAAGGACCGCTTATTAGGTTTCTTTGGTCGGCGGAGCGATAAGCTGCAAACTTGCGGCCCACAGGAAATAGGCGCATCATTCTAGAAACAAGTTCGGCGCCAGGAGACACAGATGGCGGACTCGCCGCAAGCAAATGGGTGTGCGACCGTGCTCTTCCCGGTGTTGGGTCTGGCCTCGGCAGGCGGGGCACTGGGGTTCTTCGGCGGTTTCTTTGTGCTGCCCGCCGGCTGGTGGGCGGCGGGCGTGGTCACAGGGGTTGTAGGAGGTGCCTTGGCGGGGGTGCTGCTTAGTCGGCGTGGCGGTCGCCACCCATCGGGTAGCCCAGAATCTGAACAACGGGATGCAGTAGGCGGCGGGGCATGATTCGTTTCGGGAGATACAGGCTCAGCGTGCCTGCCAGTACCGAGATTCATCGTACGGGGGCAGTAGGGATTTCGATGGCGAAGCCACCCCATCTGCCGAACACAGTCGGCTGCCTGATCGGGTTCGCGGCGGCCGGTTGCGGCGTTGGGTCACTCGTCGGCACCGCCGTGGGGCACCACCTGTACCCGTCCGCCGCCCCAGGTTCAGAGCCCCACACCCCCCGACGGCGCATTGGAACAGCCAATCTTCCGCAAAGCCGGACCAGTCTCCCGCCACAGCCAGAACCCGTGCACTCCCGCGCACGGCTCGCCAAAAGCAAAATCAAATGCTTCCTTGGCAAGCCCCCGTCGCCAGGCGGGGGGTGTCTGCCTCCCACGCTGCACCTTGAAAGCTCCGGCTGTAACAGTCTGCATCCCGTCAGCGCCAGTCACCCCCCAACTAGCGTTGAGGGCTGGCCAAAACCCCGCCTATCCGCACTCCCCCTCTCCATGGATGGAGAGGGGGCCGGGGGGTGAGGTCTTCTTTTGGCTTCTTTTCTTTTCCGTCAGCACCGGCGGCCCGGGCACTCCCGTACCCGGCTCACAAAGGCAAAGGCAAAAAATCCTTCGTGCCCTTCGCGTCTTCGTGGTGAAAAATTCACCTCAAATCTCAGCCAATACGCACCAACGCGCAGAAATT
>JAFMJU010000508.1 GCA_017853285.1 Gemmataceae bacterium | reverse complement strand
GGCCGAGCAGATCGTGCGATCGTTGTCGAAGGTAGATGGTGCCGCCGACGTGCAGGCCGAGCAGACCGGCGGCCTGCCCTACCTGCGCGCGGTGATCCGCCGCAACCAGATCGCCCGCTACGGTTTGAACGCCCGCGAGGTGTTGGACGCGGTGGGGATCATCGGCGGCCAGGAAGTGGGGCAGGTGTACGAGGGGCAACGGCGGTTCCCGCTGATGGTCCGCCTGTCGCCCCAATGGCGCGGTGACCTGGAGAAGATCCGGAACATCCAGATCGGCAATGCCAAGGGGCAGCAGGTCACCCTGGGGCAGGTGGCGGACCTGCGTCTGGAGGATGGGCCCGCCCAGATCAGCCGTGACAAGGTGCGCCGGCGTACCATCATCCAGTGCAATGTGCGTGGACGCGACCTGGCCGGCTTTGTCAACGAGGCCAAGGCCGTGGTGGAGCGTGAGGTGAAATTGCCCGCGGGCTACATGCTGGAGTGGGGTGGCCAGTTCAAGAACCTGGAGGAGGCCTCGAAACGGCTGATGATCGCCGTGCCGGTGGCGCTGTTCCTCATCGTGGCGCTATTGCAGATGACCTTTCATTCCGCCCGTTTGGCGGGGCTGATCTTCCTGAATGTGCCGCTGGCGGCGACGGGGGGCATTTTGGCCCTGTGGTTGCGGGGCCTGCCGTTCTCCATCTCGGCGGGGGTGGGCTTCATCGCGCTGTTCGGCGTGGCGGTGCTCAACGGGGTGGTGCTGGTGACCTGCATCGTGGAGCTGCGCAAGGGCGGCCTGAACCCGCTGGAGGCCGCCCGCGAGGGGGCGATGACCCGCGTGCGCCCGGTGCTGATGACCGCGCTGGTGGCGATGCTGGGTTTCATCCCCATGGCGATTTCCACCGATTCGGGCGCCGAGGTGCAGCGCCCGCTGGCGACGGTGGTGATCGGCGGATTGCTCACCTCCACGCTATTGACGCTGTTAGTGCTGCCAGCCATCTACCGCTGGTTCGACCCTCCCGGTTTGCTCGATCCGCAGGGCGGGGAAGAGTAGGGGGCTGACCTTGGCGGTTCCGTTGGTGCAAAGTTATATGCCTGTTTTACCTGACTTGAATTGACCACCGGTTGACCGTTGGGCTAGGGTCGTTTCAGGCTGCAACGGACTTGTAGGGTCTGACTAATTCCGGCGGAAGCACGGGTTTCAGGCCCGGGGAGAGCCAGGAATTTTCCTCCACCTGGGCGGTGGGTTGCTTTTCCTTCAGGAATGGTGGCGGATGGCTTTTGTGCAACCTGCGGACAAGGGGAACCCTCCACCCCCCCACCAACCCTCCGCGAAGGGCCCTGGTAGGGGTGCCAGCGCGTGGTCGGGACTCTTTTGGATCGTCCTTTTGGCTTTCGCGGTCGGGGGTGGCTACCTGACCCGCGGACGCTGGCTGCCCAGAGTGTTTCCCACGCCGGAACTGGTTGAGGGGCCCGACGATGAGGGGCATTTGGTTCCGGGGACACCTCAGAATGGCCAAGTGACCTTGTCTCCCCAGGCGCAGAAAAACCTCGGTATGACCGCGGTCCCGCTAAAGGTTGAAAGTTACTGGCAAACCGTGTCGATCCCCGGCATGGTGATCGACCGGCAAGGCTTCAGCGACCGCGGAGTGGTGGCACCCGCCACGGGTGTGGTTTCCAGGATCTTTCGGGTTCCCGGCGACACCATCCGCGTGGGCGACCCGCTGTTCACCATCCGGCTTTTGAGTGAAAGCCTGCACCTCACCCAGAGCGACCTGTTCAAGGCCACGCAGGACATTCGCCTGGCGTTGGCCCAGAAGGAGCGGCTGGCGGGGCTTGGCGATGCCGTCTCGGGTTCGCGTATCATCGAGGTCGAAAACCAGATCACGCGGTTGCAGGTGGCCTCCAAGGCCTACCGCCAGGAATTGCTGAATCGGGGCCTGAGCGCACCGCAAGTGGACGGGGTGGCAGAGGGAAAATTCGTCAGTGAGATTACCATCGTGGCACCGCCCCCTCCGATCCCCGCCAAGGCACCAGGCGGGGCGTTGGACCCCGTCGGGGTTGGGCAGGACCTCCTGGAAATCCAGGATCTGAAAACCGAGGTCGGCCACCAGGTGCAGGCCGGCCAGACCCTGTGCCTTATCGCCAACCACCAGTTGCTGTCCATCCAGGGCAGGGCCTTTCGGGACGAACTGCCCCTCCTTGAGGCATCGTTGCGCGACGGTGTCCCGATTCAGGCCGACTTCGGGGAAAACGACACCGCAAGCTGGCCGCCGCTGAATCGCCCACTGACCATTTATTCCGTTTCCAACTCCATGGATCCGGAAAGCCGGACCTTCCATTTCACAGTGCAGTTCGAGAACCAGCTCAAGCTGATCGAACGGGACGGGCGCTCTCAGGTTTTCTGGCGCTTCCGGCCGGGCCAGCGGGTGCGGTTGAACCTCCCGGCCCGGAAGCTGGACAATGTCTTCGTGCTGCCTCTGGGCGCCGTCGCGCGTGAGGGGGCTGAGGCCTTTATTTTCCGTCAGAACGGCGAGGTGTTCGACCGCAAGCCGGTGGCGGTGCTTCACCAGGATCGGGACCGCGTGGTGATCGCCAACGATGGCTCGGTCCCCCCCGGAATCTTCGTGGCGCAGTCCGGGGCCCCCGTGCTGAACCGGATGGTCAAGTCCCAGGCCGGCGGGATGCCCAAGGGTTTCCACATCCACGCCGATGGCAGCGTGCATGTGGGTGGCCACTAGGGAGGGGGAGCCGGTGCTGAACCAAGTCATCCGCTTTTCCCTGCGCAACCGGGGCCTGGTGGTTTTCTGCGCGCTCCTGGCGCTGGTGGCCGGCGGCTACCTCGGTGCAGCCATGCCGATCGATGTTTTTCCCGATCTGGATCGGCCGCGGGTGGTTCTCCTGACCGAATGCCCGGGCCTGTCGCCCGAGGAGGTGGAATTCTTGG
>JAFMJU010000507.1 GCA_017853285.1 Gemmataceae bacterium | reverse complement strand
AGTCCCTCGCTTTGGCGGAAAAGGCGCGGGAGTTCAACAGCAAGACAGAGAAATTCCTCAATGAGCTGGACACCGCCCTCGAACTGTCCAAGAACCCCTCCGAGAGGCGCATGTTCGAGGACTTCAAACGCAACTGGACCGAGATAGTCAAAACCCAGAAAAAGGTTCTGGAACTCGCCGTCCAGAACACCAACGCCAAGGCGATGACCCTGCTGGCGGGCCCCTTGGGCGACCAGTTGAATCGCATACGGTCTTTGATGGCGAACCTGACCCTCTCCACCCAGAAAACCCTGTCCGCCTGGGATGGCAAGGAACCGGAGAAGGTCCGCCGGGACATCAATCGCTTGCGTCTGGCCTACACCGCCACAGGGTATCTGGACAAGCTTCGCATCGCCCTCAACGAGCACATCGACTCGTTGGGCACCAACCAGATGAACAAGCTCGACGGGCAAATCGAGGAATACCTCACGGGGCTGGAAAACGGACTGCGCGAATTGGGCGAGTCCCTGACCGAAAGCGAGCGGGGGGAGTGGCGCGACGCCCAGGCCCTGTTCCAGGAGATCCGTAAACAGTCGGCCGAGATCCAGCGCCTGTCCCGGCTGAACACTTCCAACCTCTCCCGTGACCTCAGTTTCACTACCGGGGCCGACCAGATGGAGACGGCCGACAAGGCGATCCTCGACCTGATCGAGAGCCTCTCCTCCCATCTTCAGGAAGACAAGGCGAACGCCCAGTCCGCGTACCACCGATCCATCTTGGTGACCTTGGTCGTCGGCCTCTTGGCCGTCCTGGTCGGCGGGCTTCTGGGTTTCCTGGTCAACCGGGGGATCACCCGCCCTGTGTCTCAGGTGGTCGAGTCGTTGAATGAGATGGCCGAGGGCAATCTGGCCACTCGGGTCGCCATCGATCAAAAGGACGAGATCGGCCGGATGGTGACCGCCCTGGACAAGGTGGGAGCCAACTTGGGTTCCCTCATCCAGGATGTGCGCAACGGTTCCGAGGGCGTCACCGGAGCATCGGGTAAACTCACCCGCCTCGCAAGCCAGTTGATGAGCCAGGCTGAGGAAACCACCAGCCAGGCCGGCACCGTTGCCGCCGGGGCCGAGGAACTCAATTCCACCATCCAGTCCATGGCGGGCGCTGCGGAGGAAGTCAGCGTCAATGTCAGCGGCATTTCCTCCGCCTCCGAACAGATCTCCGTCAGTATCAACGGCATCTCCTCCTCCGCCAGCGCCGCCAGCGGCTCGGTCGATTCGGTCAGCCGCGCCGTCGAGGCCGTCAACAGCTCCCTCGCCTCGGTGGCCCAGGAGGCCAACGAGGGATCCCGGCGCACCGCCGAGGCCCGGGGCCTCGCCGAACGGGCCAGCGATACCATCACCGCGCTCGACCGCAGCGCCGCCGAGATCACCCAGGTGACTGGCACCATCCAGGCCATCGCCCTGCAGACCAACCTGCTGGCCCTCAATGCCACCATCGAGGCCACCGCCGCCGGCGAGGCCGGCAAGGGCTTCGGCGTGGTGGCCGCCGAGATCAAGGGTCTGGCCCAGCAGTCCGGCCAGTCGGCCGGGGAGATCACGCGCAAGATCAACGAGGTGCAGGAATCCGTCCGCAAGGCCGTCGAGACGATCCGGGACATCCGCAACACCTTCCATGAACTGGCCAACGGCTCCGACCGCATCTCCGAATCAGTCGCGTCCCAAAAGGCTGCCGCCGAGTCGATCACCCGCGCCGCCCACGAGGCAAACCAGGCCGTCGCCCGGATCGCCCAGGCCATCAACGAGGTGTCCAAGGGCACCTCCGACATGGCCCGCAACGCCGGCGAGGCGGCCAGGGGGGCCACCAGCGTCTCGGCCAACATCGCCGAGGCGGCGAGGGCCGCCCGCGCCATCAGCGACAACATCCAGTCCGTCTCGCAGGCCTCCCGTCTCAACGCGGAATCGGCGACCAGCCTCAACGCCTCCTCGGAGGAGCTGGCCGCCATCGCGGCCCGGATGGATTCCTCCATGACCCGCTTCCGACTGCGCTAAGGAACCCCGAGCCATGTCCGCCAGGAAAAGCCAGGCCTCCCCTTTCGCCGGTAGCATTGTCTCCCGCCTCTACTGGCGGATGGGCTTGCTGGTGGTGCTCAACCTCCTGGTGGCCGCATTGGGCATCTGGGAATTCAGCCAATTCAACACCCAGATCACCCGGTTGGTCGACCACGCCGCCAGGTCGCTGGATTCCGCCCGGGTCGTCCGGCGCATCATCCTGGAGGGGGTACTTGCCGAGAAGGGCGCGGTCATCTCCGACGACGACACGGAGTCCCGCGAGTTCAAGGCCAAGGCGCTCGACCTGCGTATCCTGCTCCAGGCGGCCCGGGCGGATCTGCAGCGCGGCCTCGAGGCCGGAGGGTTCACCGAGGAAAAGAACCTCCTGGCCCAGACCGATCGGGCCCTCGACCAGTTTTTCATCGAGCAGGATAAGGCTCTGGACCTGGGTGTCCAGAACACCAACTACAAGGCGTGGGTTGTCTGGGAGACACAGTTGCTCCCTGCCTTTGCGGAGATCGCCAGGCACACCCGCGACAGCGATGCCGCCCTGGATGCCAAGCTCTCGGCCCTCGCGTTGACCGTCCAGGAGCAACTCGATCAAGTGGCCATCCTGCTGGCCCGCCACAACCGGGCGAGCGACGAGACCCAGATGTCCCAATTGGATGGCCAGATCGATGGGCTGCTGGCCCGCGCCGAAACGGCTCTCAAGGCATTCAAGGCCCAGGCTCCCGCCGACCGGCGTGCCGAGGCCAACCTGGCGCTGGCCGCCATGGACAAGGTCCGGGAGCAAGCCTCCCTGATCCAGAAGCTGTCCCACGCCAATTCCACGAATCTCGCCATCCTGGCCAGCGTCGGCCCGGTGCGCAAGGCCCGCCTCTCCTGCGACAAACTGCTGGCC